>CAYWBV010000110.1:8505-12165 GCA_964455785.1 uncultured Maribellus sp. | reverse complement strand
CTTTCAGCAGCAGGCGGCACAATGCCACCCGGCGTCGCTCGCCACCCGAAAGTTCGGCCACCGGCTGGTCGTCGGGCGGGCACAACAAAGCGTCCATCGCCCGTTCCAGTTTGCTGTCGAGGTTCCAGGCATCCAACTGGTCGATTTTTTCCTGCAAAACGGCCTGCTCAGCCATCAGCCGATCCATTTCATCTGGGTTTTCATATACTTCGGGCAACCCGAATTTCAGGTTGATGTCTTCGTAGGCTTTTAATGTTTCCACCGTTTCCTGCACCCCTTCCTGCACAATTTCCTTTACGGTTTTTGTTTCGTCGAGGTGCGGCTCCTGTTCGAGCAGGCCCACCGAATAGGCCGGCGCAAACGCCAGTTCGCCGTTAAACGATTTGTCGATGCCGGCAATGATCCTCAAAAGAGTTGATTTTCCGGAACCGTTTAACCCGATGATACCGATTTTGGCGCCAAGGAAAAACGAAAGAGAGATGTCTTTGATGACGGTTTTACTGGGTGGGTAGGTTTTACTCACCTTGTACATCGAAAATATGATTTTTTCGTCGCTCATTTTTCTGAATTTTAATTTGGCTCAAAATTAGAAAAAAAAGATGGTGTTGCGCCGGGGTTTTGACCCCGGCACGTTAATTCATTTTTGGATTGGAATAAAACTGAGCCACGAACTGTTTTCTTCGTAGCCATCAACCACCTGCCTGTTGTTTTTAAATGAAAATGTGGCCAGCAAATTCGATATTTCCTGCTGAAGCATGGTAATACCGCCTTCCGCCAGATCTTTCCTGAACCCTTTGTTGGCGATTTCAACCACCTGGTTTAATGAAATAACGCGGCCAATTACTTTGCCCAACTCAACCAGTTTTCGTTGCGGCATATTTAAATCGAGGTTAAAATTCATCTGCTCTTTAATAAACCCGGCTGCTTTGCTGGTGAGGTCAAAATTTTTCAGGAACTGGAACAGATTGTTCTCTTTGGCGCGTTTCATCATTTTTACCAGATTCTCTGAAATCTGCGCATAAAGAATGTCGTTTGAACCTTCGAAAATTTGGAACGGACGGCTGTCGGCTGTGCTACGCCCCGCGATGTGATTTAATTTATAGGCTTTGGCTCCCACCAACTGTACCAGCGACTGGGCGGCCTCCTGCATCAAATCGGTGATAACGCTTTTTACGGCATTAGCCTCCAGTCCATGAGGAACAAGATCATTTTCAACGCCGGCTTTTTCGCTGCTGTTGGCGCACATGGCCGAACAAACCGTGTACGACGCCTGCAGTTTCGACAAATGTTGTTGCACCTGGTCGTAGCTAAACAGGCTTTTCCCTCCCACAAACCTTTCTTTGCTGTGCGCGATGGCTTCATCTAACATTCGTTTGATAAAACCCATTCCCATGCCGGGAAACTGCATCCGGCTGCGGTGTAAAAGATCGAGCATCATCTGTACGCCCGTGGTGTGGGGTTGTAATTTGTGTACCGCCGGAACCTTAACATCGATGCGGTTACGGCCGTAGGGAATCATATAAAGTCCCAGGTTTTCGAAAAACTCTTCCACCACAATTTCCTGTCCGGGTGCGTTGACATCACAAATAAAAAAGTCGATGTCGCGCTGCAAATTTCCCGATGAGGTTTGCTGCCGGGCGGTTAACAGCCAGTAATCGGCCCAGCCGGTTAGTCCGGCCCAGTGTTTTTTCCCTTTGAGGTGATAAAGTCCGTCTCTTTCGGTGTACGACGTTTGCATGTTTAAAGCATCGCTGCCAAAATTGGGCTCGGTAATCATTAGTCCGCCCATGTTTTTCTCTTCGATAAAACGTTTGAAAATCCCGGCTTTCACTTCTTCCTGAGCATATTTCCCTACCGGTTGTAAAAACAGGGCCGAGTTAATTCCAAACGTAAGCGACAGTGGCAACGACTCGTATGAGGCGGCAGCCAGCAATCCGATATTTTCGTGCATCAGTCCGCCGCGCCCACCATATTCTTTGGGTATGCCCACCGACAGCGGGTTTGCCGACATGATTTCGCGCATCAGATTTGGGGGAAGACCGCGTTTGGTGCTTAAGTTATCGATATCTCCCTTCACATAAAAAACGTTTTTTATTTTCTCTTTTAATGTTTCGAGGAAGTCAGAAAAGGGAAGGATTTTATGTTCTGTTTCAAGCTTCTCTGTTGTTAATTCCGAATTTTGATGATTCATGCAAAAATTGTTATGATTTAAATGCGTTATGTTCCACCGAAACGATGGAATTTATAAGTCTGCATTTATTCTAACACGCAACTGTGGGTAATGTTTGGAAACGGGCGGCGTCAACCAGAATAAATAATGATGGATTTTGGAAAAGTTCGGCACGGTTGTTAGTTGAGCCTTGTCCTGCCCGAGCCTTCGGTTATCAGGCTCACATTGTTTTCCGGGTTGTCGAGCACCACAATATCTCCGGGATCATCCATAATTTCATCAATTAGCCCGAATTCTTTGGCCTCGTGGGCATTCATAAACTTGTCCCTCAGAAAAAACTCTTCCACCTCTTTCCAGGTGTGGCCTGTTTGTTTTCCCATCAGGTGAAAAATCTGGGTTTGAAGGCGTTCCTGCTCGCGGGTGGCAATCCTTACATCTTCGGTATATCCTTTGGTGCCTCCGCCGGTTGGGTGCATGTGAATGGTGGAATGCGGCAGTGCAAAACGTTGTCCTTTTTCGCCCGAACTGAGCAGAAAAGTAGCCATACTTCCGGTAAACCCGACCGAATAAGTAGCTACGGGAGCTGACATCATTTTTATGGTATCGTAAATAGCCAGCCCGGCGTAAACATGTCCTCCCGGACTGTGGATGTAAAGGTTTACGGCTCGTTTGGTGTCGAGGCTGTTGAGGTACAGCAACTGAGCTACAACGAGGTTGGCCACTGCGTCGTTTATGGGCCCGCCGAGGAAGATGATCCGCTCCTTCAGCAACCGGCTGTAAATATCGTAGGCCCGTTCGCCATCTCCGGCGTTGTCGATTACCATGGGTATTAAATTGTTCTGAATCATAGTTATCTTGAATTAAACAGTTGAAAAATGTGTTGTTGAAAATGTCTCTTTTCCGGGTTGCTGAACAGTTGCCGGTGTACTTCGCCCAGTTCCTCTTTTTGTTTTTTACGATGGTACATTTTCAGCAGCGTATATACTTTTTTCTGGGCGAGAAGATCGATCCGCAGGCCCGGGTTCACCAGAAGTTGCGCTTCAAAAAGAAACCTGTCCCGTGGATTTAGTTGTCCCTGGAGATACTTTTCAATTCGTATTGTATTATTCAATGAAGTCTTCATAATGTAACGATTTTTCTTTTACGGTATTCCTGATTTTTTCAAGGCATTTGTATTTCTGTACACTCACCGAATGTTCGTTTGTATAACCCAGCGAACCTATCAGTTTTTTGACGGAGACATTTTGGTAATAAAACGCCCGGAGTAGTTCCATACATTTTTTCCCGGCGCTTTCCAGTATCCTGAGCAAGCGGTTGTTTGCGGCCGTTGGGAAATAATCGTCGGGGATGGAAATCTCCTTTTCCATCTGGCTCATCAAAATATGGAGCCTCTCTTTTTTGTGTTTCTGTAGCCAAAGATGTTTCGAAATACCCAGAATATAAGCTTCCCCGGAGGTATGAACCGGTGAACGGTTTTCGGAAATAGCTTC
>CAYWBV010000110.1:0-8405 GCA_964455785.1 uncultured Maribellus sp. | reverse complement strand
TTTTTTTATCCATCCTTCTATCTGAAAAAATTGCCTTGCTTCTTTTAATTGCGTAATTTGGCTTTACGTTGAAAAATGAACCTAAAATCGGAAACTGATGTCAATAAAAAAAATTACCCGTCGTCAGGCTATTGCCACCGCTTCTGTCGGAGCGCTCGGAACAATGGCGAACTTCTCATTCACAAACATCCATCTGAAAAATACAGAAAAACTGGCCTTACTGGGAGGCGAAAAGGTTCGTATTGCAGCTTGGCCGCAGTGGCCGTTTTGGAATCAAAATGCCGAAGCGGAAATTGTTGAAATGTTGCGCAGTGGCCGCTGGTGGAGGGGAAACGGCGGGCATGTAGCCGGGTTTGAAAAACAATATGCTGAGCTGATGGGCGCCAAACGATGTCTGGCAACAGCGAGCGGAACAACGGCGCTTTTGGTGGCGTTGCATGTTTTGGGTGTCGATGCTGGCGACGAGGTGCTGGTATCTCCGTTTACATTTATTGCTACCTACAATGTGATTTTTATGAATAAGGCGCTGCCTGTTTTTGTGGATACCGACCCGGAAACGTTTTTGATAAACCCGGCAAAAATGGAAGAACGGATAACGGAACGCACGTCGGCCATTTTACCGGTACACATTTACGGATTGCCCGTTGATATGGACAGGGTGAACGAGGTAGCAAAAAAACACAACCTGAAAGTTGTGGAAGATGCCTGCCAGGCGTGGCTGGGCGAATACAAAGGAAGAAAACTGGGAACACTGGGTGATTTGGGGTGTTTTAGTTTTCAGAATTCGAAAAATCTTCCGGCTGGCGAAGGCGGGGCCGTGGTCGGCAATAACGACGAGGTGATGGACAAGTGCCACTCCTTTCACAACTGCGGAAGGCCTTTTGGAAGTGTTCAGCGGACATCGGATTATCCTGTCCGTGGCAGTAACCGCCGGATGCAACAAATTCAGGCATTGATTTTATTGTCGCAGATGGAGCGGATTCAGAAGGATGCCGATACCCGGCTTGAGAATGCAAAGTACCTCGACAAAAAACTAAGTGAAATCCCCGGAATTATTCCATACCAACTGGTGACGGAAAATGCACGTTCGGCCTATCATCTCTACCCGTTCAGGTTTATCTCCGAAAAATTCGGAGATGTACCGAGGGAAAAGTTTATTGAAGCTTTGCGTGCCGAAGGAATTCCCTGTTCCGCCGGTTACGGACCCCAAAACAAGGATGGTTTGATTGAAGAGGCCTTAAATTCAAAAGGATACAGACGGTTGTTTTCTGAAAATAGACTAAAACAGTGGCGCGAAGAAAATATATTGCCCGGCAATGATAAGTTGTGCCGCGAAGCAGTGATTTTTGCTCAGAGTATGTTGCTGGGTTCCCAATCCGATATGGATGATATTGTGGATGCCATCGCCAAAATTTATGAAAACAGGGAGTCGTTGCGGTAAGGTATCGAATCCCTGAAAATGCTATTTTTACTTCCCGACAAGAACCAAAAAACTTGAATTATGAAATTTTTACCAGCATGTATTTTATGTTTGTTCCTTTCTCCGAATGTCCTGTTTTCGCAGGAAAAAATCGGGATTACAGTTGAAAACCAAAAGCCGGAGATTACGGTGGCTCCCAATATGTACGGAATTTTTTTCGAAGACATTAATTTTGCTGCCGACGGTGGTTTGTATGCCGAACTTATCAAAAACCGATCGTTCGATTTTACCAACTCACCGTTGATGGGCTGGCTCACCTACGGGAAAGTTTCGATAGAAACCAAAGATGCTCCGTTCCCAAAAAATCCACATTATGTGCGGCTGAAAGGCGAAGGATTACTTACCGGGACGGGAATGATCAATGAAGGATTCCGTGGAATTGGCGTTGAAAAGGACAAAAAATATAATTTTAGCCTGTATGCCAGAAATGTCGGTTCCGGGGAAACAAAACTGAAAATTGAAATCATTTCGACGGCAGGTGAAATAATTGCTTCAGGAGAAATTGCGGTGGTTTCGGAAAACTGGGAAAAATACAAACTGGAACTTCAGCCCAAAGAAACATGCAGCCGGTCGAAACTGCGTCTCGATTTGACAACGGAAGGTGAAACCGATATCGAGCACGTTTCCCTGTTTCCGGCTGAAACCTGGAAAGGACGGGAAAATGGGATGCGCCACGATTTGGCGCAGGCGCTGGCCGATCTGAAACCCGGTGTTTTTCGCTTTCCCGGAGGTTGTATTATCGAAGGGAATAATCTGGAAACCCGCTACCAGTGGAAAAATTCGGTTGGCCCGGTGGAGAACCGCCCTGTAAACGAAAACCGCTGGAATTATGAATTTCAGCACCGGTTTACTCCCGACTATTTTCAGAGTTACGGTCTGGGATTTTTTGAATATTTCCAGTTGTGCGAAGATTTTGGCGCCGATGCGCTGCCGGTAGTCAGTTGCGGAATGGCCTGCCAGTTTGCTACCGACGAGTGTGTTCCGGCAGAAGAGTTGGGACCCTATATTCAGGATGCCCTCGATTTGATTGAATTTGCCAACGGCCCGGTAACCTCAACCTGGGGAAAGATACGATCCGAAATGGGGCATCCCGCTCCGTTTGGGTTAAAATACATTGGTATTGGCAACGAACAGTGGGGCGAAGTTTTTCCAAAACACCTCGAAGCATTTCACAAAGCCATCAAAACAAAATATCCCGAAATCCAAATCATCGGTTCTTCCGGTCCGTCAGCCGACGGTGAGCAGTTCGCCTATTTGTGGGGTGAAATGAAAAGGCTGAATGTGGATTTGGTGGACGAACATTATTACAAAGATCCGAAATGGTTTTTGGCAAACGCCGGTCGTTACGACAATTACAGCCGCAAAGGCCCGAAAGTTTTTGCCGGCGAATATGCCTGTCATGTTCAGCCCGAAAAGAAAAATTCGTTTTATGCAGCGCTTTGTGAAGCTGCTTTCCTGACCGGCGTGGAACGAAATGCCGATGTGGTGCGGCTGGCAACCTACGCGCCGCTTTTTGCCCACGTTGACGCCTGGCAATGGAAACCCGACATGATTTGGTTTGACAACCTGCGCTCGGTGAAATCAGCCAACTATTACGTCCAACAGTTGTATGCCCGGTACAAAGGCACACACGTTCAAAAAGTAACAAAAGGCAAAGAGAGCGTTACCGGACAGAACGGTGTTTATGCCAGCGTGGTCACCGACGAAAATACCAACCAGCTGATTCTTAAAATTGCCAACATCAACAATGTTGAAACGAATGTTGTGTTGGATTTTAAACTCAAAAATTTGCCAGACCGGTTAGCAGGCAAAATGATAATGCTGAAAGCCGATCCGGGCGACGAAAACACACTCGATAGTCCTTTCCTTGTAGTCACAAAAGAATCGCCGGTTTCGTTTGGAACAAAAGAAATGAGTCTGAAACTGGAGCCCGAATCGTTCCAGGTTTTTGTGTTCGATTTATAACGTATATCATTTTCGGGTGTCTGTGGTAGTTAATTTTTACAGGAAGATTTTATCTAAAACAATAATCATGAAGAGCAAGTTTTTTTTTGTCATTTGTATTTTTGTTTTTTTGGTTTTGCCAACTTCTCAGGTCGTGGCTCAACCTGGCGACTGGCCTGTTTTAAAACATTACGATAAAAATCATGTTTCGAAAATTACCTTGCCTGTTGGCGGAATAGGCACCGGCACGGTTTCGGTGAACGGGCGGGGCAGCCTGGTTGACTGGGAAATTATGAACCGCCCGGGAAAAGGGTTCAGCACGGTTACACCCGGGAACGATGCGCCTTTTTTTGCCATTTATATTGAAAACGGCGAGCAGCGTTTTACCAAAGGTTTGATGGGGCCAATCCTGGAGTATGAATATGAACACATGGAAGGCCGTCCGGTGGATCATCACGGAATTCCCCGTTTTGAAGAAGCCACTTTCGACGCCGCTTACCCGTTCGGAATCGTAAACCTCCGCGATGGCGATTTGCCGGTGCAGGTAAAAATGAAAGTTTTTAATCCGCTTGTTCCGGGCGATGCCGATGCAAGCGGAATCCCCATCGCTGTTTTAAATTACGAAATTTCCAACAAAACCGATAAACCGCTCCGGGTTTCTGTTTGCGGGTCCATCCGGAATTTTATTGGAAAAGACGGGAGCAAATTTCATTTTGACTGGAAAGGCGATAAAATTTATGAGGGAGCTGTAAAAAACAAAAATGAGTTTCGGCAGGGGGAATCGTTCAAAGGAATATTTTTTCTGCCGGGCGAAGTAAAATCCGACGATCCGGCGTGGGGAACAATGGCACTGACGACCGATGCCGGTTCGGGAATCACTTATCGTACTTCATCCGTTCCGAATGCCTGGAGTAATGCTGTTCTCGATTTCTGGGACGATTTCAGCGACGACGGAAAACTGGTCGAAAAAAACGAAAGCTCTGACGACGACCCGATGGCATCGTTAGCCGTTCAGCAGGAAATACCGGCCAACAGTACAAAAGTGTTCCGGTTTTTTCTTACCTGGCATTTTCCCAACCGTCAGGCCTGGGCGAGCGAAGTTGTTGGAAACTATTATACGACCCGGTATTCCGATGCCTGGGATGTGATTTCAAAAACATATCCCAACCTTGAAAATCGTGAGGAAAAAACACTGGAATTTGTAAATTCCTTTTTGAACTCTGATTTTCCGGAAGAGGTAAAAGAGGCCGCTTTGTTCAATTTAAGCACACTCCGTTCGCAAACCGTTTTCAGAATTTCCAGCGGACACATGATGGGCTGGGAAGGTTGTATGGATGTAAATGGTTCGTGCGCCGGTTCGTGTACCCACGTCTGGAATTACGAGCAGGCCACCGCTTTTCTTTTTGGCAGTCTGGCTAAAACCATGCGTGATGTGGAGTTTAATTACGCCACCCGCGACAACGGGAGCATGTCGTTCCGCGCCGGATTGCCGCTGATAAAAGCGCAGTCGGGTGGGGTGGCTGCCGACGGACAAATGGGAACTATCATGAAAATGTATCGCGACTGGCAACTGTCGGGCGACACTGAATTTTTGCTGAAAAGCTGGCCAAAGGTAAAACAGGCGCTGGCCTTTGCCTGGGAGGAAAACATTTGGGATGCCGATGCCGATGGCGTAATGGAAGGCAGCCAGCACAACACGATGGATGTGAACTATTCTGGCCCCAATCCGCAGATGCAGTTCTGGTATCTCGGAGCATTAAAAGCGGCCGAAAAGATGGCGATGGCAGCCGGCGACAAACCGTTTGCGCAAAAATGTGAGGCTGTTTACAAAGCCGGCAGCGAGTGGACCGACAAAAACCTGTTTAACGGAGAATATTACGAACACCGGGTTTTGGATCCGGAAACCAAACAGGAAATTACCGATTTTTCGGCGCCCAACATACCCAGGTACCAGTTGGCAAAAGGTTGCCTCGTTGATCAGCTGGTCGGTCAGTACATGGCGCACATTTGCGGTTTGGGCTACCTCGCTCCGGAAGAACATATCAGAACCACCTTGAAAAATATTCTGAAATACAACTATCTCGAATCGATGCCGGGTCATTTTAACAACATGCGTTCGTATGCCATTGCCGACGAACCGGCGCTGTTGATGGCGAGCTGGCCCAAAGGCCGTCCGAAAGTACCTTTCCCCTATTTTTCGGAAGTGATGACCGGATTTGAATATGCCGCCGCCGTCGGAATGATTTACGAGGGGATGGAACCGGAAGGATTGCAGGTTATCAAAAATATCCGCGCGAGGTATGATGGCGCCAAACGTTCTCCGTTCGACGAGGCGGAATGCGGACACCACTATGCACGGGCAATGGCTTCGTGGGCGACTGTCCCGGCGCTGACAGGGTTTCACTATTCGGCCATCGAAAAAAATATGACGATGGATGCCCGGCCGGGAAATTGGTTTTGGTCGAATGGTTATTCATGGGGAACAGCAGAAATTGTAAAAACAGGAACGGGTTACGAGGTGATGTTGAAAGTTTTGTCGGGGAAACTGGAGCTAAAAACGTTTGAATTGAACGGGTATAAAAAATTTAAGCTGAAAAAGGAGACTTCCCTGGAAAAAGAAAACTCCCTTCAAATGGAGTTTTCTCAAAAGATATAAAAGAAAGGAAAAATTGTTTCGGTTTTTAAATAGTTTTTCTATTTTGGCCTTCAAAATAAATTAATGCTAAAACGGTTTAAATAAAGACATCCAATGATTCAGCCAAAACGTCCGGTTAACTCTTTTCTGATATCCCTGATTCTTTCAACAATTGTTTTTTCCTGTACAGTCGATTCGGGTAAAAAGACAAACCCACTACAATTTGTTGATCCAAATATCGGCGGGGTTGCGCCCATTTTACAGCCTACGCGGCCAACGGTCCAGTTGCCCAACCAGATGATCCGGATGTACCCCAATCGTGCGGATTATCTCGATGACCAGATTACTTCGTTTCCGCTTTCCATGATTTCGCACCGCAACGGGCAATTGTTCCGGATGATGCCGTTTGTTGGCGAAACAACTGCTCCCGTGTCGGCATGGGGAAAACAAAATGAAACCGTTACTCCGTATTTTTATTCGGTTTGGCTTGAGGATTATGATGCAACGCTGGAGTTTGTTCCCGGGGCTAAAACCGGTTTCTTTCGAGTACAGTTTCCTGAAAATACAACTCCGAAGATTAATCTCACCATAGTGAACAGTGGAACCTGGAATCTGGAATCGGAAAATGTAGTTACGGGGGTTGAAACTTTTAACGGAATGAATGCCTGGGTTTACGGTGAGTTCGATTCTCCTGTAAAAACATCACAGGCTCTTAACAACGAAAAGCAGTTGATCCTTTCGTTTCAGGAAGAAAATAAGAATAAAACCATCAACTTTAAATATGCCATTTCGTTTATCAGCCCCGAACAGGCAAAACAAAATCTTCAAAATGAAATTTCTGCATGGGACTTTGAAACGCTGAAACAAAATGCACAAAAATACTGGGCTGAAGTTTTAGGCCAAATTGAAGTGGAGGGCGGGACCGAAGCTCAGAAAAGAACATTTTATACTGCATTGTACCGAACCTACGAGCGGATGAACAACATTACCGAAGACGGAAAATATTACAGCAACTACGATGGAAAAATTCATGAAGAGGAACAGGATTTTTATATTGACGACTGGGTTTGGGATACCTACCTGGCACACCATCCGCTGCGGGCGTTGCTCGATCCTGATTTGGAAAACGATATGATGAGTTCGTATGTCCGAATGTACGAACAAAGTGGCTGGCTGCCGCAATTTTGCCTGCTTTGGGGCGAAAACCCGGCGATGAACGGATTTCATTCCACCATCTCTTTCCTCGACGGTTACCGGAAAGGCGTCCTGAAATTTGATATGGAAAAGGCGTATGAAGGAATGAAGAAAAATGCACTGCAGGGAACCATGCTTCCGTGGCGAATTGGCGCTGCCTGTTCGCTCGATACTTTTTATCATGAGCATGGATATTATCCGGCGCTGCATCCCGGTGAGGAAGAAACCGAGCCGGCGGTTCATTCATTTGAAAAACGACAGGCGGTGGCGGTTACACTGGGCCACAGTTACGACGACTGGGCGCTGGGGCAACTGGCCGCTGAATTAGGCAAAACAGAAGATCAGAAACTGTTTTCGCAAAAGGCCGGCAATTATAAAAACCTTTACTGGAAAGAGAAAGGGTTATTTATGCCCAAAGATGCTTCGGGGAATTGGATCGATATTGATCCCAAATGGGACGGCGGACCGGGTGGCCGCGATTATTACGACGAAAACAACGGCTGGACTTACCTCTGGCAGGTGCAGCACGATGTTGCCGGTTTGATGGAACTGATGGGCGGCGCACCGGCTTTTGAACAGCGTCTCGACCAGCTTTTCCGCGAAGGACTAGGCCGCACCAAATATCAGAACTGGGCTAAATTTCCGGATTTTACAGGTATCGTCGGACAATTTTCCATGGGGAACGAACCCAGTTTTCATATTCCCTATCTATATAATTTTACCGATTCGCCATGGAAAACCCAAAAGAGAATCCGGATGCTGCTCGACACCTGGTACCCCGACAATATTTTCGGAATCCCCGGCGATGAGGACGGCGGCGGGATGACTGCTTTTGTGGTGTTTTCGTGTATGGGCATTTACCCGGTTGTTCCAGGTCTGCCGCTTTATACCATCGGAAGCCCGATGTTCGGGAAGGTAACAATCCATCTGGATAGTGGAAAAAAATTCAAAATCGTTGCCCAAAATTATGCCGAAAATAACATCTACATTCAAAAAGCCTGGTTAAACGGAAAACCGCTGAACGGACCGTGGATTACACATGAAGATGTGGTTGCCGGCGGCGAACTGAAACTGGAAATGGGACAAAGACCCAACAAAAACTGGGGCGACCCCGAACTTTTTTTCCGGCTTGCCAGGAAATTTCAGAAATAG
>CAYWBV010000109.1:5375-12169 GCA_964455785.1 uncultured Maribellus sp. | reverse complement strand
TTGTTGAGTTTTGCCTTTAAATTCTGAAATCCTTCGCCGAGAATCTCGCTGGCATTCATTACCGTAATAAAAGCATCCGGATCTATTTTGCTGATGTATTCTTCGAGCACTGCCACCTCCCGGCGGCTCACCACGGTATAAATAATTTGTTTTTCGTCGCCGGTAAACATTCCCTCGCCTTTTAAATAAGTCCCGCCGCGTTCGAGGTCGTTCAGAATTTTATTTTTAATATCGACATGTTTTTTTGAAACGATTAACAATGCCTTGTTATAATCGGCACCTTCAATCGTCATGTCGATGGCGCGTCCGGTGATATAAATAACCACCCACGAGTAAAGCGGAATGTGCCAGTCGCGGAAAACAATCAATCCTAAAAGAACAATGGTTGAATCGACATAAATCATCAGTTTTCCCAGAGGCAAATGGGTATATTTGGCCATAATCATGGCAACAATATCGGAACCTCCCGAAGTTGCCCTCGATTTAAAAATCAGTCCTAATCCGAAACCGATTAAAACGCCGGCAAAAACACACGACAGCAAAACATCGTCAACCAGTGCGGCGTCGCCAACCGGGCGCAGGTAGGTTATTCCATCGATAAATACGGAAGTCAGCACAAAACCGACAATGGTTTTTATTCCAAAACGCGGGCCCAGAATTTTTATACCGGCAATGGTTAGCGGGATATTCAGAACCAATCCGAACAAACCGATGGGAATTCCGTCGGGCCAGAACGGGAAGACCCCTGCTGTGGCGTAATGAACCACAATGGCAATTCCGTAAACGCCGCCGGGGACAATTTTATGAGGGGTTACAAAATAAACGAATCCCGCTGCAAGAATAAATGAGCCGGCAAGAATCAGCAAATAATCGATAAACCACTTTTTGCTGAAGATTTTTTCATTGGATAGGAAAGCCATATTTTAATTTTTGTGCAAATCACATCAAAATCGGGTGAATAACCTTTGATTTTTATCATCGATTATCTGCCGGTATAAAAATATTTTTGAAGTATTGAGAATAAAGAGTTTGTCAGTCGAGAACAAACCGGTAGGTTATGGTTCCCTGCTGAAAAGCCGGGGCGTTGGGATCGACATTAAAACTGGCTTTTAGCGCGGCTTGTTTGGCTTCGCTCCAGAACTGCTGGTTCATGATGGTTGTTCCCTGTACTCCGGGTTCTGCATTGGTTACTTTGCCGTTTTTGTCAACGGTTATTTTCACCACTACTGTTCCTTCGTCGTTTCCCGGATAGTTGGGCCTCGGCAACGATTTGGCCGACCTTCCGGCCAAACTGAATGACGGGCCTGTCCCCTTGTTTCCCGAGCCGCTTCCTCCCTGTCCGTAGTTGCCTGCGTTCGGATCGCCGGTCGGGACGCCCTGGTTGCCGCCCGGGAAAGTAACCCCCTGGCTTTTGCCGTCGCTGCTTCCTTCACCGCCGGTGCCTGAGCCGCTTTTCCCAAATGCGCCCTGCGCACGCGAATTGATTTCGCTGATCCGTCTTTGTTCCTCCTCTTTCTTTTTCCGTTCGGCCTCTGCCAGCCGCTGGCGTTCCAACTCTGCCTGACGCTGACGTTCGATTTGCTGTTGTTTTATTTTTTCGATTTCGACCTGTTTACGGCGTTCTTCTTCAATTTGCTGTTTTCGTTTGGTTTCTTCTTCCCTTTTTTTCTTTTCGGCAGCCTCAATAGCTGCTGTTTTTTCATTGTCCTGCGTCATGGCTACTTCTTTGGCAGGTTCGGGTGTTGTTACTTTGGGTGGTGTGGTTTGAGCAGGTGTTTGTGGCGGGGGAATACTTTTTTCTTCCTGCTGAACAGGTTGCGATTGTGTTGGCGCCGGTTCGTTTCGTTGCGGGCTGGGTTCGCGTTCCCCCAATCCCTGATCGCTGGTCCCGAAGTTGACCAGGATTCCCTCTTCACCGGGCAGGGGCAGAGGCGTAAAAAATCCAAAAATGATAAGAAGTATCAGGATGAAAATGTGATAAATAATCGTCCCGATAATTCCTCTTTTATGTTTTTTGTAGAAATCCATTTTTTACTCCGCTGAAGTAGCTGCAATCACTTTATACTTGTTTTTTCGGGCAATGTTCATAATTTTTACCACTTCCTCCCAGGGAACCGATTTATCGGCATGGAGGGAGATATAAATATCTTCATCGTTTCCAACCCCGAAACGGTTTTGTAAAAAAGGTTCTATCTCCTGGAAAGCCACCCTTTTTAAAGAGCCGTTATCATTGATATAATATTTTAGATCCTGGGTAACAGAAATGGTAGTAACCGGCTTTGCAGCTGTTTGGTTGTTACTTTGCGGGAGCAGAAGTTTTAATGCATTCGGTGCAATCAAAGTCGATGTAACCATAAAAAAGATAAGTAACAAAAAAACAATATCAGTCATCGACGACATGCTGAACGAGGCATCTACTTTATTTCTTTTCTTTAGTGCCATTGATAGGTCAAAGTTAAACCGGTTCGTTTAATAAATCCATAAATTCGGAAGTGGCTGCTTCCATTTTAAAAACCACTTTTTCAACATTGGCCACCAGAATATTGTAGGCAAAGTAGGCAATAATCCCCACAATTAACCCGGCAACCGTGGTCACCATTGCCTGGTAAATTCCGGAGGAAAGTAATGTCACATCAATGTTATTTCCTGCATTCGACATATCGTAAAATGCCTGGATCATCCCCATTACCGTTCCGAGAAAACCAATCATTGGTGCACCGCCGGCAACCGAAGCCAAAACCGGTAACCCTTTTTCGAGTTTCGAGATTTCGAGGTTACCTACATTTTCGATAGCCACATTCACGTCGTTTAACGGACGGCCAATCCGGCTGATTCCTTTTTCAAGCATTCGTGCGGCGGGGTTGTCGCTGCTGCGGCACAGGGCCATGGCAGCGTCAATCTTCCCGCTGGTAATGTAAACTTTAATTTTTTCCAGTAGCCCGGTATCAAATTTTCCCGCCTTTTTTATGGCAAAGTAGCGATCAAAGAAAATATAAACGGCGATTACCGACAACAAAATGATGGGGATCATAATCCATCCGCCTTTCAGTGCAAGATCAAAAAATTTTGTTGTTATCCCTTCCGGTTCGGTGGCCATTGGTTCCATTCCCGAGGCTAAGTCAGTCTGAATCATTAAAATTTCTAACATGTGTAATTTCGATTTATTTCTTTTTTTTCTTAAACAAAACGAGGTATAACATTAAATATTATACCTCGCTAAAATAAGCATTATTTTAAAATGCTTTTACTGGTTCATGTTGTCAACCTGCATAGTTATGAACAATTGACTTTTGATAGATTATAGAGCAAATTCCAGATAGTAAACGGCCGCCCCGGCAAGGTACCCGATAAGCGCCAGCCAAGTAATTTTTTTCAGGTACCAGATAAAATCGATTTTTTCGAGTCCCATAGCAGCAACCCCGGCAGCAGATCCTATAATTAACATACTCCCTCCGGTACCGGCAGTGTAAGCCAGAAATTCCCAAAAAACTCCATCCTGAACAAAAGATGCAGCATATCCGGTTGCGCCGGCTTCGGCAATAGGATACATTCCCATGGCACCTGCAACCAGCGGAACATTGTCAACAATAGATGAAAGTATACCAATGGCCAAATCGATAAGATAAATATTGCCAAGGTTTTCGTCGAGGTATTTCGAAAGAATGCTTAAATGGCCTGCTGATTGAAGGGCCGCAACCGCTGAAAGTATCCCCAGAAAGAACAAAACAGTAGGAACATCGACCCTTTGGAGTATGGCAACCACTTTCAGTTTGTTTTTAATCTCCTTGGGTTTGTTTCGATGGATAATTTCTCCTGCAACCCAAATCATGCCTAGCGAAAGCAGCATTCCCATGTAAGGTGGCAGATGGGTAACGGTTTTAAATACAGGCACAAAAAGCAAGCCTCCGACACCAAGCGCAAGAAAGATAGTTCTTTCTTTTGGGGTGGTGTACTCAATTTCGTCATTATCCACCACCGGGCGGCTTACTTTTCCTTTCATTGTAAACGATAAGATTGCCAGGGGCACTACCATACAAACAAGACTTGGAAGAAAGACTCCTTCAATGATTTTCAAGGCAGTAACCTGGCCTCCAATCCAAAGCATTATGGTGGTAACGTCGCCAATAGGCGACCACGCACCGCCTGCATTGGCTGCCAGAACAACCATACTTGCAAAAAACCAGCGGGTTTGTTTGTCGTCGATTAATTTACGAAGCAGAGCTACCAGTACGATTGTGGTTGTAAGATTGTCAAGTAAGGCCGACATAAAAAAGGTCAAAAAACTTAAAATCCAGAGCAATTTTACTTTGTTCGTGGTTTTAATTCTGTCGGTAATAATTTTGAATCCCTCGTGCTGATCAACGACTTCAACAATGGTCATTGCCCCCAGCAGGAAAAATAAAATCTCGCCAATTTCGCCAATGTGGTGGATGATTTCGTACTCAACGATAAATTCGTGAATGGCATGTAATCCGTGTGCATCAGGATGAGCGGCAAGAAACGAGTCCCACGCCGGACTAAATCCAAGATTTAAAATTTCTTCGGCGCCTAAAATGTAAAAAACCCAGCATAAAGTACCAATAATCAGTGCCGATGCGGCTTTATCAACTTTAAGGGGGTGTTCCAGAGCAATGGCAGCATAGCCCAGAACAAAAACAACAACCATTAAGATAAACATATGCTTTTTTTTAGTTAGAAATTAAAATTATTTTGAATAAAAAGAGGTAAATCATTTTATGGTTTACCTCTTTATGTGAAATTATTTACAATATCTATATTACCTTCTTTTCTTTTATTACCGATTACCAGGTCATAAAAATAGGATTTTTAATCAAATCTCAAGCAAAAAACAAATAATAGGAAGCCGCTCCTGAAAAATAACCCAATAAAGCCAGAAGGGAAATTTTTTTCAAATACCATATGAAATCGATTTTTTCAAGTCCCATGGCAGCAACACCGGCAGCCGACCCAATAATTAAAATGCTGCCTCCCGTCCCGGCAGTGTAGGCCAGAAACTCCCAGAAAACCCCGTCCGTAACAAAAAAGGCATCCCAGGCATTGGTGGCTACATCAACTACGGGGTACATTCCCATTGCACCTGCTACCAGCGGGACATTGTCGATTATCGATGATAACAAACCAATTGCAATATCAATCAGGAAGACATTTTTAAGGTTATCTTTTAATACTTGAGATAAAAGGTTGAGTTGTCCGGCTGATTGTAAGGCTGAAACTGCGGAGAGAATTCCGAGAAAAAAAAGTATGGTGGGGACATCGATACGCTGAAGGATTCTGACTACCTTCAGTTTATTTTTAACCTCATTGGATGCGTTTTTATGAATAATTTCAGATATAACCCAAATGATCCCAAGAACCAATAACATACCCATAAAAGGAGGAAGGTGGGTAACCGTTTTAAATACCGGGACAAATAACAGGCCACCAACACCTAATAAAAGAAAGAGGGTACTTATCCAGGGTTTCGTTAAACTCATTTCATTCTTGTAAATTTCAGGGCGATCAATGTGCCCTTTCATTCTGAACGAAAGAAAAATTAACGGGACTACCATACAAATCATACTTGGAACAAACAGCATTTGCATTATCCTGAATGTTGTAACCTGGCCTCCAATCCAAAGCATAATAGTGGTTACGTCGCCGATTGGCGACCATGCTCCGCCGGCATTGGCGGCAAGCACGACCATACTGGCAAAAAACCAACGACTCTGTTTGTCACTGATTAGTTTACGCAGTAAAGCTACCATAACAATGGTTGTTGTCATATTATCGAGTACAGCCGACAGGAAAAATGCCAAAAAACTGATAATCCAAAGCAGTTTAACTTTGTTTGTGGTTTTAATTTTATCGGTGATAATCTTAAATCCGTCATGCTGATCAACCACTTCAACTATGGTCATCGCACCGAGAAGAAAGAATAAAATTTCACCGATTTCACCGATATGATGAATAATTTCGTTATCAACAATAAACTCGTGGATGGAGTGGAGCCCGTGTGCATCGGGATTAATCACCTGAAATGCTTTCCATGACGGGCTAAATCCAAGGGATAGGATGTTTTCAGCGTCCAGAATGTAAAACACCCAGATCAAGGTACCTGTAATTAATGCAGAAGCAGCTTTGTCAATTTTTAACGGATGTTCCAGAGCGATTGCTACGTACCCTAAAATAAAGAGTACCACCATCAAAGTAAACATAGATTTCGATTTTTAGTTTTTTGATTTTAAAAATTATTCAACTCAATTATAAATAAATTCAAGTCAGGTTTTGATGCTGTCGAACATGATCTGGACAGATTTAATAATTTGTAAACAGAATAGTATTAAAAACAACTCTCATTTTTCTTTTCTTTTCAGAATAGAATTCAGCTTTTGAAGAAGTTCGTTAAACGTATTGTATTCTTCTTTAAACGTAAAACCAACGCCCTGCGTGTAAGGTGAAGTTTCATAAATCAGGTTGTTGTTGGACCGGTTATAGGCTTTAAACTGAATTTTCCCGCTGGGGATTAATTTTACATTGATATCGAAATCACCTACCAGGTTGCTGTTGTTGATTGAGGTTGGATTGACATTGTTCCCGATGTTTCCGTTAATGGTAACCCTGTCGTTGAATATTTGTGTGCTTAGCGCCAGTTCTACTTCGTCGTTGGTAATCTGGTTTCCCGGCCGGTAATTAACGCCAAAATCCACATTATTGAAAATTTGCGACAGCCAGTTGCTCAACTGGTTCGAAAACAGTTCGCTGGCAGTTGTGCCCACCAGGTTTGTATTTTGTGC
>CAYWBV010000109.1:0-5275 GCA_964455785.1 uncultured Maribellus sp. | reverse complement strand
GGATCGCCCGACCAGACAATGGAACCGCCCGGTTCGATAGTGAACCTTTTGTTGATAACATTTTGCATGGTAAAAAGGTAATCTCCTTTTTCTACGGTATAGTTGCCCGACAACGTAATATTACCTTCCTTGTCCATCCCGAAAAGCAGTAATCCTTCGCCCTGTGCCTTTATCACATCGCCGATGTTGGAATTATAGATTAACTGGGCTTTGGCATCGGGTGTTGCCCTGATGGTAAGGTTAAGGCTAAAATCATCGTCTTTGGTTTTTGGGAAGACAAACTCCCTGCTTTTTGTATCCTCGGTAGAAACAAATTGAATAAAATCGTATTGTTCGATTTCACTTTCATATTCAAGGGAAATATTTACGCTGGTTCCGGGCAGGGTGGTCCCCGAGCCGGTAAGGTTAACCCTCTTGCCCCGTCCTGTAATATCGAGTCTTCCGCCGGCGATAACCTGCCCGAAAAACTGTTCGTTATCCCTGAAACCGGTGTTCATTACCATCATTTTTGGCGTATTCGCCGACAGATTGTACACCATATTCTGAAAATTATGATGGACAAGAGTTCCGTTGAATTTCCCCTTGTTTTTAAAAATATCCTCGACGGTAATATTATCAAAATGGATGGTGTCGCCCTTAAAATAAACCGTATCGGTAAAGTTGTAAGTTACCTGTGTATAATTGATGGTGAGGCCGGCGTTTGACCCTTCTACCGCACCGTCAAACAAAATATGTTCAGGGGTACCATGGATATTGACTCTGCCTGTGGCATCGCCATGTAAATTCGAAAATGTTTTTTGTAAAATGGTTTCCAGTACTACCAGCGACAGATGGTCAAAGTCGGCAAGGTAATTCAGCTCTTTTGTTTCGGGATTAAAAGTTCCTCTTGCATTGAGACTTTTCCGATTGTTTTTTTCGACGGTGATTTCGGAATTCAGGGCAGAATTGATATTATCCCAGTGGTTTACCAGCGAAACATCGCCAATTTGCTGTTGTTTAAACTCAAGATTTTTTATCCCGATATCGGAGTAAACAAGTCGCTGTCCGTAAAAATCGAAGAGTCCTCCCGACCCGTTGATTATCCCTTTTACTGAAAAGTTTTTACCGAGATAGGTTTCGATGTGCTCGAGGTTAATGTTGTTAAATGCAACCGAAAGGTTTTGCGATTTGTCCTCCGAAATTTTCCCATTAACTGAAAGCCGTTGATCGTTGTGGTAAAAGCCAAAATTGTTTATGCCAATTGTTGTGCTGTCGATACTTGCTGTAAATGGTTCAATCTCCCACAACGAGTCGGCAATAAAAATCCTTGATGGAAAACCTTCGATTTCAACATGCAGGCGCCCGGTTGTATCGTTTTCCATAAAAACAGAACGTGTTTTTAACGTACCGCTGTAAGTTACGTCGTGGAAATTGGTCCAGGTGATCTGGTTGTCCAGAATATTTTCGGATAGCCTGGAATCAATCATAAGGTTGTACAGTGATATTTGTTGTTTCAGCACCAGTTCGCCAATTCTGAATTTCGATTCGTACCCGTTTTCTCCTGGCTTGTTTCCGATGAACAGGTTTTTGAGCCAGATGTTTTTGGAACTAAACCCAGGGATACTTCCTTCCAGTTCAAAATTATTATTTTCCGCATCTACCTTTCCATACAACAAAAAGGGGGTTTCAATTTTGGTTTCAGGAATAAACACCGTCGTCAGTTCATCCAGTTTTTTTACGTTCACCTGGTAATCGAATTTATTCTTTTTCGTTTCGGGGAGCAAGTCGTATCTGACAGCCGGCAAATAATGGCTTGCTGCCTTTTTAAAGTCGTTCGCAAGATTTTGAAAATAATATCTTCCCGAAATATCGATTTCGAAAAAGTCGGAAATAAATTTTAGACTGTCGGCCCGGTTGCCCGGGATCGATCGCAGTTCAATCCCGTTCAGTTCTATTTTTCCGTTCCGGTTCCGGTAGGTCCCGTCCTTTAAAATGATCGATCCTTCCAGATCGTCTAATTTGTCGCCTTTAAAATTGGCGGCCATTTTAAAGGCCAGTTCCGATTCAGGGAAATGTTTCCCAAGATTAAGTTTTACCGGCAAGGCCTTTTTCAAATCGAGGTTAAAATTGAAAACCGGAACGTCGGGATTAAAATCTACTCTGCCCGAAAAATCAAAATTCAGGTTGGGATCGTCGATACTCAGCATTCCATCGAACATTTTGTTATCCAGCGTACCATCGAGAAGTATATTTTTATACACATACCCGTTTACTTCCATATTGTTGATGTAGCCGATTAGATTACCGTAAATGGTATGGTCTTTTTTATTGTAACCTCCGTCCACATTTCCGTTAAATGTCACTTTACCAAGTTTTTCGTACTGAAAAAAATCGCCCAGGTTAAAATCGGTTGTGTTCACTTTTCCGCGGTACGATACGGTTCCGTCGCGTTGGGGGACGACCGAAATATCGGTGGTTAAAATTCCCATTTTACTGGAAAAGGTCCCAAAAGCTACAAAGTCAGATAAAAAGCCGGTGAAATTTCCTTCGTACGAAAGTACTCCCGTGTTGTAAAGCGTTTTTGGAAAATTGATACGTTTAACTTTCGAAATAGCCGGAAGTTGTATTTGACTAATATCATTAAACGTGGTTTTCGATTGTTTTAAATCGACAAACAGAAACATGGTTTCCAGGTCGTTCATCCCGTTAATCGAAAAATCGAGAAATGCGGATGTGTTTTCCCCTGTTTTGATCATCAGATCTTTTCCCTTCAAATCGTTAAAATTGCCCGAAATCTGTCCTGAAACCGAAACCTCCTGGTTCATTCCCTGCAACGCTGGAACCAACTCTGCTATTTCTGGAAAACTGATTTTTGAGTTGGAAATCCGAACATCGAAATTAACATCCGAAAAAAGCGGTTTCCCTTCCGTGTTGAAAAAAACAGAAACCTCGGAATCACTGGCCGACGATTGTTGGGTTCGAAGATTTAAATGACTGACGTAAATCTGGTTTTCCGAAAAAATAAAATCGGCGGATAACTGTTCAAGAGTAAGATTTTCACCGTTGTTTAAATTAAAATCGTTGATGGTAAACCGGATGGAGTCCTGTTGTTTGGCAAAACCGGAAATATCAAAATTAAAGTCCTGCAAAAAATACTCCCTTGTTGTTTCGGCAAACAAATCCTTGTACGAAATGTTGGCTTCATAAAAACCAAACCGGTTGCATCTGATTTGCCAGAAGCCGCTAGTGTCTTTTTTTTCGGTTTTTAAAGAATCAATCAAAAAACTAAAATTGTAATGAATGGCTGAATCTCTTTCAATGTTGATTTTGCTGTTTTTAAATGAAAGCTGGTCGATGGAAATTTTTCGGGCTTTGATTTTTAGTGTGTCGATTTTGGCCGACATCATTTCGGTGTAAAACAGGGTGTCGCTGGTTTGGCTCTCCAGCAAAACATCTTCGAGGATAATTTTTTTGAAAAAGCCGATGTCAACCCTTCTGATGGTGAGTTTTGAATTGATTTGTTTGGAAACTTCGGCGGCAATCCGGCGGGTCAGATACGTTTGGACACGACTGTTTTGCAGCGCAAAATAACCCGCCACCGGTATCGCCGTCAGCACCGTCAAAACAATAATCACTATTTTCCAGCCTTTTTTGATAATTTTGCGTTTTTAAAAAACGAACTTAAACTATTTCGGAGAAAAACGGAGCATCATTTTCCACGTTTTTTTAACCGATCAGTTTTAATAAATATTTAATCGAAAAACCGATTTTTGTGCAACAAATGTACCAGAAAAAGAACGGTTGGAAGCAAAAAGATGATATGGCAGATATAAAAAATAAAATAACAATTCTGGGGATTGAATCTTCGTGCGACGATACTTCGGCGGCGGTCATCCGCGACGGCGTAATTTTGTCGAATGTGGTGGCCGGGCAAAAGGTTCACGAGGAGTATGGCGGGGTTGTGCCCGAGCTGGCTTCGCGGGCGCATCAGCAAAATATTATTCCGGTGGTTGACCTGGCCATAAAAAAGGCAGGGATTGCGAAAAACGAAATATCGGCCGTGGCGTTTACCCGCGGGCCGGGGCTGCTGGGCTCGCTGCTGGTAGGCACTTCGTTTGCCAAAGGTTTTTCGCTGGCGTCGCGAATTCCGCTCATCGAAGTCAACCATTTGCAGGGGCATGTGCTGGCGCTGTTTATCCGCGAAAAAGAGGGGGAATTTAACCCGCCGAAGTTCCCGTTTCTTTGCCTGCTGGTTTCGGGCGGCAACTCGCAGATTATTTTGGTACGCGACCATCTCCATATGGAAGTTATCGGGCAAACCATCGACGACGCCGCGGGCGAAGCTTTCGACAAGTGCGCCAAGGTAATGGGGCTTCCGTATCCCGGCGGACCGCATGTCGATAAGCTGGCGCAAAACGGCGACCCGCACCGGTTTGTTTTTTCGAAACCCCGCATACCCGGCCTCGGCTACAGTTTTAGCGGGTTAAAAACAAGTTTCCTTTATTTTCTGAGGGACAATTTAAAAGAGAACGAAAATTTTATCGAAGAAAACAAGGAAGATTTGTGTGCGTCGCTGCAATTCACCATCATCGATATTTTGATGGGAAAATTAAAAAAGGCCGCCAAAGAAACCGGCATCAAAGAGATTACGGTTGCCGGCGGGGTCTCGGCCAATTCCGGACTGAGGAACGCACTGCGCGAAAATGCAAAGAAATACCACTGGAACCTGGTTATCCCGAAGTTTGAATATACTATGGACAACGCCGCCATGATTGCCATTACCGGTTATTACAAATACCTGAACAATGAGTTTGCCGCACAAAACGTGGTGCCGTTTGCCCGTACTCAGTTATAAAAATAACCGGGTTCGTGCAGATGGAACTGTAATTCAGCGCCGGCCGGTGATTGGTTTTTAAAAATCAAATTGACCCGTAGCTGGGGTAACGGTTCTCTCAAAATTTTACGGAACTGTTTTTTTTTATCTTCACAGGCCCCAATAATCCTGAAGGAAGCGGTTCGGTAAACCTGAATGATCGCATCGCGGCATCAATCGTAAATGTATATCTTCCGGTAGTAAATTCCTTTCCCCCCAGAAAACCGTTCTCAAATTTTACTGTTCTGACATTGGCATCGGGTTCCAGCCGATCGCCTAACAACCGGTTGACCCAGCGGTTGGCTACTTCTATTTCGAGTTCGTTGGTTCCTTCATTTAAAGCATCCGAAATTTCAATCCGCCAGGGGGCGCACCAAACAACCCCGACCTCTTTTCCGTTTAGTTTTACCCTCGCAATATCAT
>CAYWBV010000108.1:0-12221 GCA_964455785.1 uncultured Maribellus sp. | reverse complement strand
TAGAGCAACGGACTGAAAATCCGTGTGTCCTTGGTTCGATTCCGAGTGGCACCACAAAAGCGGAAAAGTATAAGTTTTCCGCTTTTTTTGTATTACATAAGTCCCATTCATCTACTAAGCTTTACACCTATTTTTGGTTTTTCAGATGTTATTTTCATAGAATTGCCTATTTTCAACACCCAAAATTAAACCGATGAAAATACTGGTATTCCTGGCGGCAATCATTCCGATGCTTTTGGATGCGCAAAGCAAAAAAGATAAATCAGTGCAACTTCAACCCACATTTACTAATCCGGTTTGGGACGGAGCTGATCCGTGGATGATCAAAGAAGGTGAAGATTATTATTACTGCTTTTCGGCCAACAATTCGATCCTTGTTTCAAAATCGAAAATAATGACGCAAAAAGGCGAAACCAAAACCATCTGGAAAGCGCCGTCAACAGGCTGGAACCGTTCGTGCGTGTGGGCGCCCGAAATTCATTTTATCGACGGACACTGGTATGTGTATTATGCTGCAGGAGAATCGGGTCCGCCATTTATCCACCAGCGAACCGGCGTTTTGCGCTCGGAAACCCCCAACGTTTTCAGTCCATACGAAGATATGGGAATGTTGTACACCGGCGACAGGCCCGAAAATCCCGAATCCAACATCTGGGCCATCGACATGACCGTGTTTGAACACCGCGGGAAACTGTTCGCGATTTGGTCGGGGTGGAAAAAACAAGAAGAGACGGATAAAACTTCACAATGCCTGTACATTCAGGAAATGAAAAATCCATTTACGCTGAAAGGAAACCGGGTACTGTTGTCGTCGCCCGAAGAAAGCTGGGAAACCGGTGGTCCGCTCGATCTAAATGAAGGCCCGGAAATCCTGAAAAACGGAGATACTATTTTTATCGTCTATTCCTGCCGCGAATCGTGGCTGAAAGAATACCGGCAGGGAATGCTGCAACTGGACAATCCGGGCAGCGATTTGCTTGACCCAGCCAACTGGATAAAAAAAGGCCCCGTTTTCCATGGAAATAGTTCTGTATTTGGAGCCGGACACTGCTCTTTTGTAAAATCGCCCGACGAAACAGAAGAGTGGATCATTTATCATTCGAAAAAAGACACGGTTCCTGGTTGGGAGCGCGATGTGCGGATGCAACCCTTTCAATGGAATACCGATGGGACACCGGATTTTGGAGAAGCCATTCCTTCCGGAACAGAGATGAAACGCCCGGCAGGTGAAGTTGAAATTTTAAACAAACTCAATTAATTCCGACATGAAACACATACAAATATTTTTTACGCTTACAATCAGCCTTGTATTTTCAACGGCTGCCGGACTTACCCAGCCAAAATCAGCCCGGCATGGAAACCCGGTTTTCGAAGGGTGGTATGCCGACCCGGAAGTAGCAATTTTCGGAGACAACTACTGGATTTATCCGACTTACTCAGCACCCTATGAAAAGCAGGTTTTTATGGATGCCTTTTATTCTCCCGATCTGGTGACATGGACAAAACACGAACGGATTATCGACACAACGGCGATAAAATGGGCAAAAAAAGCCATGTGGGCGCCAGCCATTGTAAAAAAGGAAGGGTTTTACTTTCTGTTTTTCGCTGCCAACGATATTCAAAACAACAATGAAACAGGCGGGATTGGCGTTGGAGTTGCCGACAAACCCGAAGGCCCTTTCAGGGATTATCTCGGCAAACCCTTACTTGACAAGTTTCACAACGGTGCACAACCCATCGATCAATTTGTTTTTCAGGATGAAGACAGCCTGTATTATATGATTTACGGAGGCTGGCGGCATTGCAACATTGCCCGGCTAAACAATGACTTTACCGGATTTATTCCATTCGAAGACGGAGCCGTTTTTAGAGAAATTACCCCGGAAGGTTATGTGGAAGGTCCGGTCATGTTTATCCGGAACAATAAATACTATTTTATGTGGTCGGAAGGTGGTTGGACCGGACCCGATTACAGTGTCGCCTACGCCATGGCCGACTCCCCTCTCGGGCCGTTCAAACGAATCGGGAAAATTCTGAAACAGGATACTTCTGTTGCCACTGGCGCCGGCCACCATTCGGTAATCAAAATTCCGGGCGAAGATGAATATTACATCGTATATCACCGCAGGCCGCTCGGCAAAACCGACGGGAACCACCGCGAAACCTGTATCGACCGGATGGTTTTTAACGAAGAGGGCGCCATACAACCGGTAAAAATTACCTTCGAAGGGGTACAACCCAGAATCATTCAATCAAAATAAAAATTGTGCTTTTGTTGAACCGTTATCATTTGTATTTTACAGCCCGGAAAATTCTATGATCGACAATTCAGTTCGGGTAGATATTAAAAGTAAAAAATGAACAAAAAACATCATAAATTACAAAACAGCTACTATGAAAAATAGAATCGTTTTTGTACTTCTTTGTTTATGGAGTAGTACCACGTTTGCCCAGTGGCAGCCTGCGGGTGATAAAATCAAAACCGCCTGGGCCGAAAAAACAGACATTAATAATGTTTGGCCAGAGTACCCGCGTCCCATTATGGCCCGTGAGCAATGGAAAAACCTGAACGGGTTATGGGAGTATGCCATCGTCAAAGCCGGTTCGCCGGAGCCCGCCGCTTTTGAGGGGAAAATTCTGGTACCTTTTGCCGTTGAATCGAGTCTCTCCGGCGTACAGAAAATGGTAGGCCAGGAAAATGAACTCTGGTACAAACGATCGGTAACCGTTCCGTCCGAATGGAAAAACAAAAAAATCCTGCTCCATTTTGGGGCGGTTGACTGGAGGTCGGAACTGTGGGTGAACGACATCAAAGTGGGTTCCCATCAGGGTGGTTATTCGCCGTTTTGTTTCGATATTACCCCGTACCTGAACAAAACCGGGGAGCAAAAACTGGTGCTGAAAGTATGGGATCCCTCCGACGCAGGCTATCAACCCCGCGGCAAACAGGTTAAAGACCCTCACGGCATTTGGTACACCCCGGTTACCGGAATCTGGCAAACCGTTTGGATGGAACCCGTAAACGAAAAGTATATTGAAAGCGTCCGTTCTGTTCCCAACATTGACAACGAAACCCTGAAAGTAGAAGCTTTTACCGAGGGGACGTCCTTTGGCGATTATGTCGAGGTGGTTGCCAAAGTGGGAGTGACCCGGGTTTCATCGGGGAAAGCTGCAGTGGGCCAGGCGGTCGAAATTCCGGTGGCCAACGCAAATCTGTGGAGTCCCGAATCGCCTTTTTTATATGATTTGGAAATCAATTTAGTAAGCGGCGGAAAAGTAACCGACCAGGTAACCAGCTATTTTGCTATGCGCAAAGTTTCGGTCAAACGCGACGAAACCGGTATTGTCCGCCTGCAACTCAACAACAAGGACTACTTCCAGTTTGGCCCGCTTGATCAGGGCTGGTGGCCCGACGGTTTATACACCGCGCCTTGCGACGAGGCTTTAAAATACGATATTTTAAAAACCAAAGATTTTGGTTTTAACATGATACGCAAACACGTGAAAGTGGAGCCTGCCCGCTGGTACACCCACTGCGACCAGCTTGGAATTCTTGTCTGGCAGGATATGCCGAGCGGCGACCACTCACCCCGCTGGCAAAATCGCCAGTATTTCGACGGGACAGAGCTAAAACGGAGCCCCGAATCGGAAGCCAATTTCAGAAACGAGTGGAAGGGAATTATCGATTTCCTCTTTTCCAATCCGTCGATTGTATGCTGGGTTCCGTTCAACGAAGCCTGGGGACAGTTTAAAACCGAAGAAATTGTCGACTGGACAAAAGATTACGATCCCAGCCGCCTCGTTAACCCGGCCAGCGGCGGCAACCACTACCGCGTGGGCGACATGCTCGATTTGCACAATTACCCGGCTCCGGAAATGTACCTT
The DNA here is from genome assembly GCA_964455785.1 of uncultured Maribellus sp. Classification (GTDB taxonomy): domain Bacteria; phylum Bacteroidota; class Bacteroidia; order Bacteroidales; family Prolixibacteraceae; genus Draconibacterium. Next base: position 8,336 of record CAYWBV010000108.1, on the reverse strand, counting down.
TTCGACGGACAACGCGCCAATGTGCTGGGCGAGTACGGCGGAATCGGAATGGCGGCGGAAGGTCACCTCTGGACGCCCGACAGGAATTGGGGTTATATTCAGTTTAAAAATTCGAAGGATGTAACCGACGAATATGTAAAATATGCCGAACAATTGTATAAAATGATAAAATCGGGATTTTCAGCCGCAGTTTATACCCAAACCACCGACGTGGAAGTGGAAGTGAACGGACTGATGACTTACGACCGCAAAGTAATTAAACTGGAAGAAAACAGGGTTCGCGAAATCAATCAAAAAATTTGTAGTTCGCTGAAAAATTAATATTTACAAACTAGTCACAGAAACATAAAAATTTTGTTTGAACAGGAAAGCAAAGTAAATAGTCTTTTTTCTACTCCTTACTCTTTCGCATTTGTGCATAAAGTTTATTCGCAAAAATGAAGTCGTTGAGTTTTTTGTTGTCGGTTTTTAAGATTTCGTCTTTCGAACCAACCCACTCTTTTTCGCCTTTGCTGATAAATAAAACGGATTCGCCAATCTCAATGACCGAATTCATATCGTGGGTGTTAATGATGGTAGTCATCTGAAATTCTTTGGTGAGGTCCTGAATAAGCCGGTCAATAACGGTAGCCGTTTCAGGATCGAGGCCGGAGTTGGGCTCGTCGCAAAACAAATATCTCGGATTGAGTGCAATGGCCCGCGCAATAGCTACCCGTTTCTGCATCCCGCCGCTTATTTCGCTGGGAAATAATTTAAATGCAGGCTGTTCAATATTAACATGTTCCAGACAAAACCTTACCCGGTCCTGCTTTTCTTTCGGGCTCATGTTGGTAAACATATCCAGCGGAAAACGAATGTTCCCTTCTACCGAAATGCTATCGAAAAGCGCCCCGCCCTGGAAAACCATCCCCATTTCCTGGCGCATCTTTTTTCGTTCCTTTTCACCTATCTGAGTAAAATTCCGGTCATCGTACCAAATTTCGCCCTGGTCAATTTCATAAAGACCGAGGATCGACTTCAGTAACACCGTTTTCCCTGAACCGCTCCGCCCGATGATCAGGTTGGTCTTTCCTTTTTCAAAAAAAGTTGATACATTTTTTAAGACCTCGACACCATCGAACGATTTATATACATTTTTAACTTCTATCATGTCAGCAGTAACCGGGTTAAAATTAAATCGAAAAGCAGGATTAAAATATTGGTGTTGACCACAGCCCGGGTGCTTGCTTTACCCACTTCGAGGGCGCCGCCCTGCACGTAATACCCAAAATAGGCGGGCACCGATGCCACAAGAAACCCAAACACCAGCGACTTTATCAGTGAGAAGGTAACATAATACGGATAAAACAGGTATTGTATCCCGTTGATATACTCCTGGGTGCTGATTACCCCGGCCAGCGGCCCGGTAACCAGCCCTCCCACGATACCGAAAAAGACACTCATAATATACAGAAACGGGAAAATAAGGACCACGGCGACAATTTTGGGCAAAATGAGGTAACCGGCCGAGTTGACACCCATAATCTCCAGCGAATCGATTTGTTCGGTAACGCGCATGGTGCCGATTTCAGAAGTAATGTTCGAGCCGATTTTCCCGGCCATAATCAGCGCCAGCATGGTTGACGAAAATTCGAGGATGAGCGTGTCGCGGGTGCCCAGCCCAACCAGTTCGGTTGGATAAAGTGGATTGGCCATACTGTAGGCAAACTGAATCACCATAATTCCCCCGATAAAAACCGAGATGATGATAACAATCCCTACCGAATTCACACCAAGATTGTCAATTTCATGAAAAAGCTGGCGGAAATACATTTTATGCCGCTCGGGGCGGGCAAAAACCCTTTTTAACATGATAAAATAACGGCCAACGTTATAAAAAAACTTCATCTGCTTATTTTTTCAATGTTTCTTCAAATAATTTTCGTATCAACTTTTACTTTTTAAATCAGCCATCAACAAATGTAACAGCCATTTATTCACTTTCGGTCCGGACGATCTTCTGCTTTAATGGCTATTTTACAGCAAAGATTTTGGTTAAAATTACAACATTAATAGTTGAATCAAAATTTTGAAATCAGGAATAGTGGTGGAAAATGATTTTAAAACATATCATTTTTCATGTCGTATATCTTTTAATTTCGATACTTTTGCCGCCGTTTGAACAGAAAATCAAATGAATAACAATTATTGTATAATTATGGCCGGTGGAATCGGAAGCCGGTTCTGGCCTTTGAGCCGGAAAGCAAAACCGAAACAGTTTCTCGATATTCTCGGCACAGGAAGGACTTTGCTCCAGCAAACTTTCGATCGGTTTTTAAAAATAATCCCCGTCGAAAACTTCCTTGTGGTAACCAGCGTTAATTACAAAGATCTTGTTTTGCAACAAATTCCACAACTCGCCGCAGAACAGGTTTTACTTGAACCTTTGCGGCGTAATACTGCGCCATGTGTTGCTTATGCCTCCCATAAAATCAAAACAAAAAACCCGGATGCAAATTTGATTGTTACGCCATCCGATCATTTAATTTTAAAAGAAGAAGAATTTATCCGCCAGATCGTCAACGGAATCGAATTTATAAAGAGTAATCCTGCTTTACTCACCCTCGGAATAAAACCGAGCCGCCCCGAAACAGGATATGGTTATATCCAAGTAAAAGAGCATGTTGAATTTAACGGATTGGACAACTTATATAAAGTAAAAACTTTTACAGAGAAACCCGATTTGGAAATGGCTGGGATTTTTGTCGAAACCGGAGAATTTTTCTGGAACTCCGGGATTTTTATCTGGTCGCTTTCCACTATACTCAAAGCTTTCGATACTCACCTAAAAGATGTTTCCGCCCTTTTTGAAAGTGGTATCAAGCTGTATAACACCGAAGACGAGGTTCATTTTATCAATAAAATTTATTCCGAATGTCAGGGAATTTCCATTGACTACGGGATAATGGAAAAGGCGAAAAATGTTTTCGTACTGACGGCCGATTTTGGATGGAGCGACCTCGGGACCTGGGGCGCTTTGTACGAAAACAAAGAAAAGGACGAAGATGGAAACCTGGTTAGCGGCGACAATATTCTGATTTACGATACCAAAAACTGTATTGTCGATATTTCGGACGAAAAAGTTGCTGTCCTTCACGGCCTGGATGGTTACATTGTAGCCGAATCGAACGACACACTGATGATTTGCCGCCGGGAAGACGAACAGCAAATCAAACAGTTTGTTACCGATGTGAGGATTAAAAAAGGAGATTCGCTGGTGTAAGACTATCTTTTTACATATTGCGCTTCGTAATATTTCTGATAATCACCCGAGGTTACATTTTCCAGCCACGTTTCGTTCCCTAAATACCAGTCGATGGTTTTTTCAATTCCTTCCTCAAACTGCAGAGACGGTTCCCAACCCAGTTCGCGTTTTATTTTTGTTGCGTCGATGGCGTAACGCAAGTCGTGACCAGCGCGGTCCTTTACATAAGTGATGAGTTGTTCTGATTCACCCTCTTTGCGGCCCAGCTTTTTATCAAGAATGCGGCACATCAGCTTTATCAAATCGATGTTTGTCCACTCGTTAAAGCCGCCAATATTGTAGGTTTCGCCAGTTTTTCCTTTATGAAATATTACATCGATCGCCCGGGCATGATCAACTACCCAAAGCCAGTCGCGTACATTTTCACCCTTTCCGTAAACCGGAAGCGGTTTTTTGTTCCTAATGTTGCGGATAAACAGCGGAATTAGTTTTTCGGGGAATTGATATGATCCGTAGTTATTAGAGCAGTTTGAAATTACCGTGGGTACGCCAAATGTATCGTTGTAAGCCCGCACAAAATGGTCGGAACTGGCTTTCGACGCTGAATACGGACTGTGCGGATCGTAACGCGTTTCTTCGGTAAACATTCCTTCGTCACCCAAAGAACCATAAACTTCATCGGTGGAAATATGGTAGAATTTCTTCCCTGAAAAATTATCTTTCCAGGTTTGTTTGGCCGCATTCAGCAAATTTACGGTGCCGATTACGTTGGTAAAAACAAACTCGGTCGGGTTCGAAATCGAGCGGTCAACGTGCGACTCGGCTGCCAAATGGATAACTCCGTCAAACTGTTTTTCTTCAAAAAGGTTCAGGATAAAATCGCTGTCAACGATGTCGCCTTTAACAAATTCGTAGTTGGATTTGTCTTCAATATCTTTCAAATTGGCCAGGTTTCCGGCATAAGTCAGTTTGTCGAGGTTTACAATTTTGTATTCCGGGTATTTGTTCACAAACAAACGTACAACATGTGAACCGATAAATCCGGCGCCGCCGGTAATAAGGATGGTTTTCATATTTTCTGCTTTACTAAATTACAATTTTGGAATAGTCAAATATCAAATGATATATCGAGAAATTATTTTGATCCCCATAATTTCGTTTGTGGACAGAGTGATATCCTCCATCAAATAAAGGGTCAAAAGTTTTATTTTCGAGAAATTGAACTGTGACAATATTGCTGTCAGATTTAAGCCTCTCATTAATATTTTTTGAAACAATAGCACAAGTCAATGAGGAATTTTCCACAAAAGCAATTTGACCTTCGTAAGGAAGACGGTATGTTTTATATTGCCTGCTTGTAAACTTATAAATGTCATTTACGTATTCGGAATAACTTTGAGACTTGTTTATTCTTTTACATTCAATAGCAAATCTTATTTCGTCACTAGTCCCTTTGTTTAAAATTTCTGACAATTTGGTTTCTTTCACCGTTATGTCAATAAAATCCTCTGCAAGTGTATCTTGTTCCAGATAATTTTGTTTTTCTTCCTTCTGAAAATATATTTCAACATTTGGATTGTCTGAAATATATTCTCTAAAATAATCCTTATTTGTTGTTTTATTTAAATAATCATCAACAAGTCCGTCTCTTAAATAATCTTCCTTTTTAACTTTCCCCTTGTCCTTGTAATCATATTTTCTGCCTTCTTTTTGCATAATGAAAAAGCAGTGAATAAAATATTTCAGGATTATATTAATCCTGAATTCCGTCAACCTATATTCCTTTGGTTTAAAATTATGTGCGGAGCTATTCAAAGCCATTTCAATTGTCTGATTTTAATCTTTCTAATTCTGCCGATTGAATGGCTTCCCTTATTTCAGAGGAATCATACCACGCCAGCGCCCTGTGCCAACATTTATATTCATTGGGTTTTATAATATAAAATGAATTTTCTTCAAATCCTTTAATGTCTTTTTGAATAAAAAGTTCTTTCGATATTCGGGAAATTGATAAGGTTTTTGTAAGCTTTTTAAGCACTTTCTTTTCATCCTTTTCTTTTACTAACTGTATTTTCTTTTCCGGCTTTTCTTTACTAAAAATGAAATTGAGTGCAATAAAATAATCTAAATTATATATCTCGACACTCATAAATTCATCGCTATATATTTTTTCAAATTCTTCAAAGAAAACCTCAACATAGGCATTGAGAACTTTTTCATCGTTATTGATTTTTCTTAGAATCCTGCTTAATTTACTCTCCTGAAACTGGTATCTGGATATTTCAAGAACATAGTCGATTAGATCTTTTTCATAATTTTTAATCTGGTAGGTTTCAAAAACTATCTCATTAATTTTATTTAATATTTTTTCATTTTTGGGAGGATCGCCCATTGGCATTTCCTGAGAATAAAAACCTTTAAAAGGTTTTAAAAACTGATTAACCAGTTGGATTAATTCTTCCTCGCTATCTGCTTTAATAAAAGGAAAAGATAGATATTCCTCTTTCAATCGTATTTGTGGTCTCGTAGAAACTCCCCATGCGCAGGACGTAATATAAATATAATAGGTATATAATTTTGATATTAAATATGGGAAGATTATTTTGACGGATTCATCAAATGATGAGCAGATTCCCCAGATACCATTTTTATAAACACAATCTTTATCTATATAAGAAACCACTAATTCACTTTCATTTCTTGCTTGTTCTTTTATGAGAATTTTACTTCCAAAAAATAGTTCTTTTTTTCTTCCGCTTTCAAAGAAAACTTCTGTTTCAGTTAGTTCCTTTTGATCAGCTTTGAGATTTGTATAATACTCTTGAACTTCCTTATTTTCAATTAGCGGAAGACCGATTAAAAAATCAGCAAAATCATTTCCATAATTGGATTTTATTCCTGCTCCCGAAAAAATAGTTTCTTGATCAATTAAATTGTAAATAGAAGTATTATTTTTCTCAAATTTCTTCAAGAAAAGAAAATCCAAAGTATTCCCATAAAGGGCAACTTTAAACATCCATTCATTTTCTACAAAATATTTTTGTAAAATCTGTTTCTGATCAAACTTCTCAATTACCAATGCTTTAAAGTGTTTGGTAAACAAATTTGCTTTTACAGATGAATGTTTAATCAAACTATCCTCATAATTACCCTTTGTTTTTTTGAAAGTAATTATTAAAGCCGGATTGTCTTCGCCTTCAAAGATAAAACGCCTGACAGGAGAAAGATCAAGAATATCATTTATATCAGTAGAAGTTAAAAACTTGTTTTTGAATGTTCTTGAAGTTGACGATATATTATAGAAAACAGGACTTGAAACAATCAATGAACACAAAGTATTTTCATTTGCTAACTCTAAAATCCGTAACAGAAAATTCTGTGCTATTTCAATTTTACCAGTAATTCTTTTTTTATATATTTTTCTGGAATTTACCCACTCCAGATGTTCTTTGGATTTATCTTTCTTCCAAGGGGGATTTCCCAGAATGAAATCAAGAGATGCACTATTAATTATCTCGTTGAAATCATGAGCAGTATTGAAAACATTGGCTTGTAATAAACGAAGATCAGGAAAAGGAAATTTATCCATAATAGTGCCTGGATCTTCATAATCTAAAATGGCAATGTAAATTGAAAAACACGCCACTTTTAAAGCTTCAGGATTTATGTCGATACCAAATAAATTATTTTTGGCAATTTCGGCTAACCTTACTTTCGAAAGATTGGTTTTCCCAGAAACTTTTATTTCCCGATCAACCATCCGCCGGAAAGCCTGTACCAAAAAGATTCCGGATCCTACCGAGGCATCAAAAACCTTACATTCCGTTTTGTTTTGATTTTTATCAAAAAATTTATCTATAGTTTCTGATAAAATATATTCAACCAGAAACAACGGAGTATAGAAAGCAGAATCCGCTTCTCTCGTTTCAGGATTAATTAACGTTTCATAAATACCGCTAATTAACTCAACTGGGATAATATTAAAATCGAATATATTGAAATAGAAATCTTCTACACCGTCGAATAACGAATTCTTAGATGGGTCGTCTTTTTCGCTAAAGACCAGAGAAAGGAATTCCGCATTCACGGATGTTACCGGTATTTCTTCTTTGAATAAAATTCCATTAAAAGTACTTTTTAACTCATTAAAAAAGAGATTCAATTTTTTAGGCTCTCTGATCAGATCACTGAAATGTATTCTTCTCTTAACAACAGAATCTCCCTGTATAAAATCCGGATTTATTTTTACATTCCTATCAATCAGATACCGGATAAATATTAAACGAAGAATTAATGTGTTCGCGTCATTCTCAGAAAGCTCGCTCATTAATTTAGTACGCACCAACTTAATATTGTCAAAAAGCTTCTGATTGACCCTTTTTCTATTGTTTTTTTGCTTTCTGTCCTCGTAATAATTTTTCTGTAGCCAATTCCAGGCCTCTCCACTTTCCAACTTCCAAAAAGAAAATACATCTTTCCTCGTTTCTCCTTTGTTTAAAAGAATTTCCTGTAACTGTTTTTGCCGTTTTTCATAAGCAAAGGCATTAAAAATTTTAACTTCAGTATCTTTTATTACAAAAACCAAAGGAGCCTGATCGAAGGACCAAACTTGTTTATGTATATTTTTTTCCCTTTCGATATCCGATATATTCGAAAGATCAAAAAATAATATGAAAGGTAAATTATTGAATACATAGATAGCATCAGGATTAATCTTTTCCAGTTTTTTTGCTGTTTCAGAAGAAAATACGCCCCACTTATTTTTTTCTTCTGAAAATAAGACACTCTCGTTGGAAATTAAATCCAGTTCAGTCAAAATATTATTTAATCCTCTTTTAATCAATTGTTTAGATAATAATAAAATAATAGTGTAAAACTACAAATAAAATTATTAAAATTTGATCAAATAAACGTACCGGGGAAACACGAAACCTTATTCCAATTCTTGCAAAAAACAGTAAATGATAAAATACTACTGGATTCCACGCACCCGTTTTTCCCAGTTCCAGGCAGATAAAAGCGTTTCTTCCAGTCCTTTTTCGGCTTTCCAGCCCAGTTCGTTGTTGGCGTAAGTCGTGTCGGCCCATATTTT
>CAYWBV010000107.1:1672-12236 GCA_964455785.1 uncultured Maribellus sp. | reverse complement strand
CTCCATTGGAAGCAAATGTTGTGGTTGTTGAAACAAGGAACAACAGTCAACAAAACGAAATAGTCATTTTTATATCCTGTGATCTTGTCGTAATTCCCTCAGAAATTCTTGACAGAGTAAAATATGAAGTTAAAAAGCTTGTACCTGCTATAGAAGTAGAAAATATAGTAATGAATGCCACTCATACTCATACTGCCCCCGTTGTAAGGTTCGGACTCTATCCTATTCCCAAAATAGGTGTAACACAAATTGAAGATTACCACTCTTTTTTTGCAAGACAAACAGCACAGGCAGTAAAAAAAGCATGGGACAATAGAAAACCTGGTAGTGTTACCTGGGGGCTTGATTTTGCAAAAATTGGCAATAACCGAAGAGCCACATATGATGACAATTCATCCAGGATGTACGGACAAACTGACATTCCTGAATTCCGGTCAATAGAAGGATCTGAGGACCATAAAGTTCAAACTTTGTTTTTTTGGAATCAGAAAGATAGCCTCATTGCAGTAGCGGTTAATATTGCATGTCCTTCACAGGAAGTTGAAGGCAGAACAGTCATCAATGCTGATTACTGGCATCCGCTTCGTCAAAATCTACGTACACGATTTAATTCACAACTTTCTGTATTAGGGTGGATCGGAGCGTCCGGGGATCAATCCCCACACGTGATGTATGGAGAGGTAGCTGAAGAACGTATGAGAAAATTGCGAGGACTTGATCGTCTTAATGAAATTGCACGCCGTATAGAATCTGCGGTTGAAAATACATATGGAGTAGTTCAAATGGAACGCCAAAATAATATTCAATTAGTTCATAAAAAAGAGTCTATTTCACTGCCTATGAGAATAGTTACAAAGTCAGAATTTGAGTCAAGCAAAAAAGAAATTGAAAGATTGGAAACTCAAATAAAAAAGGAACCAAAAGCAGTCGAGAAACTATTTCGCCGGTTGAATTCTTTTGAAGGAGATGTAATAAGACGCTATGAACAACAAAGTAATAATTTGCCGGTATATAATACGGAAATCCATGTAGTAAGGCTTGGCGACGTTGTAATTTGTACAAATCCGTTTGAATTATTTACAGATTATGGAATTGCTATGCAAGCCCGTAGTAAAGCGCTCCAAACATTTGTAATACAACTTTCTGGCCCTGGCACCTATCTTCCTACAGAAAAAGCTATTAAGGGAGGTCACTATAGTGCTATTATTCAAAGTACTCTTGTTGGTCCAGAGGGAGGGCAATTTCTTGTCGATGAGACAACCAGCTTAATTAATGAACTATTTAATTAGAGCATTCAGATAGCGAAAAGTATTAGAAAACGAAAAATATGGGAAGAAAAAATTTGTTTGTCCTGACAGCAGCATTTCTCGTGGTGATCTTTTTCCACACCTCGAACCTTAATGGCCAAGGTCTACCCTATCAAAATCCTAAGCTAAGCACAGAAAAGAGAGTGAAAGATCTGTTAAGTAGGATGACTATTGAAGAAAAAGTCAACCAGATGCTAAAGGTAAGTTTGACAGAACTTAAACAGGATAATCAGGGGAATATTACCGAAGAATCTCTTGAAAAGCTATTTAAAGGAGAAAGCATTGGATGCCTTGACCCACCGCGATGGAATCACTTAACAGACAAACCCATAGATGTTGACGGTATCGCAAAATTTTCTGAAGCTGCAGACAAATATCTCAGGACTAAAACAAGACTTGGAATACCAGCTATTCAGGTAGATCTTGGAGGTATTCACGGACAGTTAGCTTACGATGCGACAATCTTCCCGCAAACAATCGGACAGGGAAGTACATGGAATATCGAACTTATAAAAGAAATGGCCGCTGTAATGGCACAAGAGGCAAAACTAACAGGATGTGACCAGTTTTTTGCACCTCTTCTTGATATTGCCAGAGATCCAAGATACGGACGAGTTGAAGAATGTTTTGGAGAAGATCCCTTTCATGTAGCCGAAATGGGTAAAGCCTTTATTATTGGAATGCAGGGAGACCCTGAAATAACAAAAGACCGTATCCCCAAAAACAAAATAATGAGTACTGCCAAACATTATGTGGCTTATTCAACTCCTGTTGCAGGCATTAATATTGCGCCGGTTGAGGTAGGTCCGCGAGATTTCAGAGATTTACACCTCTACCCTTTTGAAAAAGTTGTAAGAGAAGCCAATGTATACTCTATAATGCCGGCATACAATGAAGTAAACGGCATTCCCGTGCATGCAAATGAAATACTGCTAAGGGATATACTTAGGAAAGAATTCGGTTTTAAAGGATATGTATTTGCTGACTATGGTGCTGTAAATATGATACATACGAGACATAAACTTACTGTTGACAAAGCTGAAACAGCTGTTGTTGCCCTTAAGGCCGGAGTTGACCAGGAAGGTAGTGACTATGCATATTCTGAATTAATAAATCTGGCAAAACAGGATAAGAAGATTGCAACCCTTGTTGACGAAGCTGTTACAAATATGCTCACGGTAAAATTTAAAGCTGGGCTATTTGATCAACCTTACAAGGCTCCAGAGAACATATCTGGTATGGTAAATACTGAAAAATCACGAAAACTAACCATGGAAATAGCTGAAGAGTCAATTATTTTACTGAAGAATAAAAATAATCTATTACCCCTGAACCTGACAGAAATTAAGTCAATAGCAGTAATAGGCCCTAACGCAAACCAGGTGCAATATGGCGATTACAGTATAACGAAAGATAATAATACCGGTGTTACAATTCTTGAAGGAATAAAGAATATCACGATGGATAAAATAACTATAAATTATGCTAAAGGCTGCGGGATAACCGATCCGGACAAAAGTGGTTTTAAGGAGGCTTTAGAAGCTGCTAAAAAAAGCGATGTTGTTATCCTCGCTATAGGAGGAACCAGTATGTCGCTTGCAGGTACAGGATGGGGAGAGCTTGCTGACGAGGGAGCATACCCGACTTCTGGTGAAGGATACGACAGATCAGAACTTAAGCCTTCCGGTGTTCAGCAGGATTTAATAAAAGAAATCCACAAAACTGGTAAACCAATGATTATGGTAATGATACATGGACGTGCATATTGTATCAATTGGGAAAAGGAAAATATACCAGTAATACTTGAAGCCTGGTATCCCGGTTCAGAGGGAGGGAATGCCCTGGCCCGCATCATTTTTGGAGAAGTAAATCCTTCAGGCAAACTTACCGTTTCAGTACCACAAAGTGAAGGGCATATCCCTGTCTTCTACAATTATAAACCAACAGGAAGAGGTTATTACAACAGACCGGGAACTCCTGAAAAACCGGGAAGAGACTACGTGTTTGCCTCAACTGATCCACTGTTTCCTTTCGGATACGGATTGAGCTATACAACATTTGAACATTCTAACCTAAACATTAAACAAAAAAGATTATCTAGTGACAGTAATATTGAATTGTCCGTTTCAGTAAAAAATACTGGTGAAATGGAAGGTAAAGAGGTTGTTCAGGTGTACATTAACGACAAGGTGAGTTCTGTAACTACGCCGGTTAAAGTATTAAAAGGCTTTAAAAAAGTAAATATAAAACCGGGTGAAACAATAACTGTTGATTTTATAATCCCATGCAGTGAATTGGGACTTTGGGATAAAAATATGAAGTATGTGGTTGAACCGGGAGATTTTGATATAATGATAGGAGCATCCGCTGAAGATATAAGGCTTACTGATACTATTACAATTTTATAATGGTTACAATTACTTTTCATATCAAAGGGGAGAACTTAAAAAAGAGAACAAGGAAATGACAGTATGACGAATTTAGGAAAAAATAATTTTAATATAATTATGATGAAAAACTTAAAAATTTTAATTCCAATTTTAGTCTTTTCCTCATTGTTAGCTAGGGGAAAATTCAAATCCTACAATTGACAAATCAGGTAATTTATCTGTAGGATGGGCGAACGCAGACATAACTCCTGAAATGCCTGTTCTTATTTCAGGCCAATTTCATGCAAGAGTTTCAGAAGGAGTAATGGATCCGGTTACTGCCACAGTGCTTGCACTGGAATCGGGTAGCGGTGAATCTTCAGAAAAGGTCTTTCTTATAAGTTGTGACCTAGTATCCATTAGCGATGGTACCAGAGATAATGCAAAGGGAAATCTCAGGAATTCAATCCGAGAAAAAATTACTAGAAACATCCCTGGAATAATTCCTGAAAAAATAGTTATTAATGCAACCCACACGCACACAGCACCATATTGTCATACAGCAACAAGTGCCAAAGAACTCTACGGTGTTGACCTGGATGTTATGTCTCCTGCTGAATGTATTCAGTTTATATCTGACAAAATCAGCAAAGCTGCAGAACAGGCATGGAAAAACAGGGCTCCGGGGGGAATAAGCTATGGATTAGGTCATGCAGTTATTGGGCATAACAGGTTACAGGTGGGTTTCGATGGCAAATCAACAATGTATGGCAATACAAACAGAAAAGATTTCAGCCATATCGAAGGTTATGAAGACCATTCGGTAAACCTTTTATATACTTGGGATAAACAAGATAACCTTACAGGAATTGTAGTCAATGTCCCCAGTCCCTCTCAGGTTACTGAAGGATTATTTGTAATAAGTGCAGATTACTGGCATGATGCCAGAGTTGAAATACGCAAGCGGCTCGGGGAGAATATTTTTATTTTGCCTCAATGTAGTGCTGCTGGTGATCAGTCGCCACATATAATGACAGGAGCAAAAGCAGAAACCAGAATGCAGAAATTGATGTTTCCTGATGCAGAAGAAGTAGGTGACCGTACGATTGGTTTAAGAAAAGATATTGCAGTGAGAATAGCAGACGCTGTTACATCGGTACTGCCTTATATGAAAAATAATATAGACTGGAACCCAACGGTAAAACATCATGCAGAAGTTGTAGAGCTTTCAAGAAGACTGATCGGCCCTGAAGATGTTAATGACGGGAAAAAGGAAGCAGAAAAATTTGAAAAAGAATATAAAAAGATGCTGAATGAAATCAATGAAAATCCTGCATTAAAAGAAAAACCAAGATGGTATACCCAAATAACAATTGCCCATACCAGAATGAGAAGGGGGAATAGCGTTAAGGATCGTTATGAACTTCAAAAAAATCAACCTAAGATGCCCGTTGAAGTTCATATCCTTCGTATCGGCGATATAGTAATGGCTACAAATCCATTTGAATACTATCTTGACTATGGAATGAGAATAAAAGCTCGTAGTTCAGCTATTCAAACATTCCTAGTACAGCTTACCGGCAGTGGTTCATATGTACCTACGCCACGGTCAATTGAAGGTGGTGCCTACGGAGCTGTACCTGCCAGCACACTGATAGGACCTGAAGGCGGACAGGAACTTGTTGAAAGAACTCTGGAGCTTATTGATGAAGTGATGAAATAATAAAATTAATAAAGTCAGACAATGAGGCTATCTAAAAATATAATCACTGTTTTAATCTTATTTTTAATTATTGCCCCATTATGTACAAACTGCGCTGATAGCAAACAAAAAGAAGTTTATAATAAAGGAAACCTGTCAATCGGCTGGTCATCGATTGACATCACTCCTGACAAACCGATACTTATCTGGGGCCAGCGCAGTGCAAGAATATCCGAAGGTGTTATGGATCCTGTAACGGCAACGGTTCTCGCAATAGAATCAGGAGAAGGGCCTTCATCAGACAAAGTCATACTCGTAAGTTGTGACTTAGTTGCAATTCTTGATGGAGTAAGGGAACCGGATATGTACTTTACCCCGGGGACAGAAAATAATTTACTTAATAATGTCAGAAATATAGTTAAAAAGTCTATTCCGGAACTTAACCCCAGACAGATAATAATGAATGGTACTCATACCCATACCGGTCCATTCTATGGTTCTGATGTAAGCTCAGAACGAATCTATGGTATTGAACTTGACGTTATGTCACCATCAGATGTTCAGCAATTTATCTCCGAAAAAATTGCATCTGCCATTAAAGAAGCATGGGACAATCGTAAACCCGGAGGTATCAGCTATGGATTAGGTCATGCAATAGTAGGACATAATAGGCTACTTGTCACCAGGTCAGGAAAAGGAATAATGTATGGTAACGTTAATAGCCCCGACTTCAGTCATATTGAAGGATCTGAGGATCACTCAGTAAATTTGTTATACACATGGGATAAATCTTCTAATCTTACAGGAGTTGTTGTTAATCTTGCCTGTCCTGCACAAGTAACTGAGGGTTTGTATATGATAAGTGCAGACTTTTGGCATGAAACAAGGATAGAACTACGAAACAGGTTGGGGAAGAACCTTTTTGTTCTTCCTCAGTGCAGTGCCGCAGGTGATCAGTCACCTCATATAATGAATGGACTTAAGGCTGAAACCAGGATGCAGCAAATTATGTTTCCTGATTGCGAAGAAACAGGTGACCGGAGCATAGGGCTAAGAAAACAGATTGCCATACGAATTGCTGATGCGGTAACCTCAGTATTACCATATATAAAGGATAATATTGAGTGGGATCCTGTTGTTACAAATCAGTCTGAAACAGTTAACCTTACGAGGAGACTAATTCCCACTGAAGATGTAGAAAGAGCAATACGGGAATCTGAAAGCCATATAAGAAAATATGAAGAACTATTGGATGAAATAAAGAAAAACCCGGCAATCAAAAACAAACCCAGATGGTACGTGGATGTTACACTTGCCTATTCACAAACCTACAGAGGTTTAAGCGTTAAAAAAAGGTATGATTTACAAAATGTTCAACCCAAATTACCAGTTGAGATTCATGTAGTACGAATCGGCGATGTAATTTTCGCAACCAATCCGTTTGAACTTTATCTTGATTTCGGCAATAGAATAAAAGCAAGAAGTCCAGCAGTTCAGACATTTCTGGTTCAGCTTGCCGGAAGTGGAACATATGTACCGCCCTCTCGTTCTGTAGCGGGAGGATCTTATGGTGCTGAGCCTGCAAGTACACTTATAGGTGCCGAGGGTGGACAGGAGCTCGTAGAAAGAACTATTGAGATAATAGATAATATGATAGATTCAAAAAATGTAATATTTTAAATTTTCATATATGGAAAATACCTACCGCTTTTTTTTATTTGTTTTTATGCCTATGTCACTGTTTTTTGTAAGTAATTATTCTAAGATTTATGCTCAAAACGATTCAAATATTCTAATTGATATTGATGGTAATACTTATAAAACAGCGGCTTTAGGCCATCAGACATGGATGGTTGAAAATCTAAAAACCACAAAATTAAATGATGGTACAGAAATTTTGAATGTCACTGATGTTACCGAATGGGTGCGTACGACAAAACCAGCTTATTCGTGGTGCGAAAATGATATCTCAAATAAATCCATTTATGGTGGTTATTATAATTGGCATGTAGTAAATACTGGAAAATTGTGTCCTGAAGGGTGGCATGTGCCTACAGATAATGACTGGACGTTACTTTTTGAATTTCTAGGTGGCAATGATTTTGCCTTTCAAGCATTGAAGAAGAGGGAACTTTTTGCTATCCAAGGTGGTTATCGATATGGTTATTACTGGGGATTAGGAGAATTCTATGAAAAAGATATCAATGGATACTGGTGGACTGCAACAGTTGCTACCGGAACCCATGTTTGGTCGAGAACTATAAGTTATAAAAATTCAAAGATTTACCGGAGTTATTTTACAAAAAACAATGGTTTTTGTGTGAGATGTATTAAAAACAAATAATTTTTTTTAAAGTGATACTAAAACAACAAAATAAAATTTTCTCCTTGATTTCAGCTTTTTTATTTATGTTGGCTGGAACCTTGTCGGAATCATTGGCTCAGGGCGTTAGCGACATAGTAACCGATATTGATGGTAATGTCTATAAAACAGTGATAATTGGTGATCAAGAATGGATGACGGAAAACCTAAAAACAACCAGATATAATGATGGTACATTAATACCTAATGTAACTGATATTACTGAATGGCGGAATTGTAATGCTCCAGGATATGTCTGGTATAATAACGTTATAACGTACAAAGAGGTTTACGGTGCTTTGTATAACGGATATGCAGTTTTTACAAACAAGGAGCTGTGTCCTACAGGGTGGCATGTAGCCTCTGATGAAGAATGGAAAAAATTGGAAATCTATATGGGGATGACCTTTGAACAGGCAAACGGAACAGTTTGGCGTGGTACTAACGAAGGAAGTAAAATGAAAGAAAAAGATACGTTAAAGTGGGCAAGTCCAAACAAAGGAGCAACCAATGAAAGCGGTCTCACTATTATTCCCAGTGGTCGAAGAGATAGTAGTGGTAAATTTTATGACATGACAACAGGAGCGACCATTTGGACATCTACAGCTACCTCGATGTCGTGTGCTTACTATCGTCACTTTGCTTCAACAAATGAAGGTATTGGTAGAAATCCCGAGGGGGATAAAAAGTTTGGCTTCGGCGTTAGATGTATTAAAAACAAATAAAACTTGATATGAAACAAATAGATTTTAGTCATAAAAATTTTATTGTTATATTAATTTTTGTAGTACAGTTTATTGCAAAAGATTTAAATGCTGCAGAACTATATATAGGAACAGCGAATGTTGATATAACTCCTGAATTACCTGTAGCTCTCACAGGTCAGTTCCATTTAAGAATTGCCAGAGATATCGAAACGCCGCTAACTGCAAATATTATTGCTCTTGAATCGAGAGAAGGAACTGGTGAAGTTGACATGGCAATCATGGTCTCATGCGATTTGCTTTATATCTCAAATGAAATGCTTCAAAAGGTCCGCGAAGAAGTCGGCAAAAAAGTCAACGGGCTCGATGTAAGAAAAATATTTTTAAATGCAACGCATACTCATACAGCACCGGTGCTGGAAAATGATTCTACTTTTTCATTCAGATATCAAATTCCGGAAAAGGATGTTCTCCAGGTTGAAGAGTACGTAGATTTTTTCGTAAAAAAAGTTAGTAGCGCAATAACCAAAGCCTGGAATAGCAGGAAGCCGGGAAGTGCGACATGGGGATTAAGCCACGCAGTAGTAGCTTATAACAGAAGGGCAGTTTATGCTGACGGAACATCTGTAATGTACGGCAAAACAAACGAGCCTGGTTTTATGAACCTTGAGGGAATGGAAGACCACGATGTGAATACCCTCTTTTTCTGGAATAAAAGCGGGAAACTAATAGCCATGACTATCAATGTTCCATGTCCATCACAGGTGGTTGAGCACAGGACGGCTGTGAATGCAGATTACTGGCATCCTGTACGTGAAAAACTAAAACAACGTTTTGGAAATGACGTAACTATTTTGGGCTGGGGAGGAGCTTCCGGTGATCAATCACCACGGCCATTATACAGAAAAGCAGCTGAAGAGCGCATGATCAAATTACGTAATTTGAGTGAGACTGAAGAGATAGCACGACGTATCAGTATTGCTGTGGAAGATGCTTATGAAACAGTTAAAAATGACAGGCAAGAGGATATCAAATTGATGCATAAATCAGAAATAATTTCTCTTCCTGTAAGGAAAGTTACTGAAGAAGAGTATCAGTTTTCTGTGTCGGAAAGAGATAAATATGCAGCTATGATTGCTGCGGATCCAAAGTCGGCAGAACAGCACCTTGCAAGGGTAACCTGGAATGCAGATGTTGTTAAAAGGTATAACATGCAGAGAAGTAATCCGGATCTTGATTATAAAACAGAAATTCATGTTGTTAGAATAGGAGACATTGCCCTTTCCACTAATCAATTCGAATTCTTTACTGACTTCGGAATACGAATACAGGCACGCAGCAAAGCCTTGCAAACATTCGTAATAGCATTTTCAGGCCCGATTACATACCTCCCGACTGAAAAAGCTGTCAGTGGCGGCGGATACAGTGCTGTAATTCAAAGTGGAGTTGTTGGCCCTGATGGAGGACAGATATTGGTTAATAGGACCGTGCAGCTTATTAATGACATGTTTTAAATAATAAAATTATAGCCATGGAAAAGTGGGCATATATAATTAATCTGTCGACAACTCAGATAAAAAAGAATCTCCCTGCCTCAAAATCATTTGTGATGATATTATGTTTCGTCACTTTATTTGTTGTAGGAAAATTAAGCGCTTCACAATTTTATATCGGGAAAGCATCTGTAGACATCACTCCTGAAGTGCCCGTTGCTTTGCAGGGACAATTTCATCTTCGGATAACCAATGAAATTGAAACACCACTGACTGCTAACATAATCACCTTGGAATCGAGGGAGGGAAACCGTTCGCTGGATGTTGCAGTTATGGTATCGTGCGATCTTGCTCTTATAACTGAGGAACTGTCAGATCTGGTAAAACAAGAAGTAAAAAAACTGTTTCCGGAAATTGAGACAGAAAAAATTTTTCTGAATGCAACTCATACCCATACAGCACCGGTCTATTTCAATCATCCTTCCTTTTTGTATAATATTCCTGAAACAGGAGTAGTACAACCTGATGATTATCAAAATTTTATGGTTAAAAGAATAGCCGGAGGAATAGTTGAGGCATGGAAAAGCAGAAAGCAGGGCAATGTGACATGGGGCCTGGGACATTCAG
>CAYWBV010000107.1:0-1618 GCA_964455785.1 uncultured Maribellus sp. | reverse complement strand
CTAAAAAAAATGATGCACCCGGGTCTTTTGCTGACGGAACAGCAAGAATGTATGGTAATACAAATACTCCGGATTTTATCAATATTGAAGGTATGGAGGATAGTGATGTTAATACCCTGTTCTTCTGGGATAAAAATGATAAGTTCATTGCAACAATAATAAGTATCGGCTGCACAGCTCAGGAGGTTGAAGGAAGAAATGCCGTAAACGCAGACTTTTTTCACCCTGTCCGTGAAAATTTGAAGAAACGTTACGGAAAGGATCTGGTTATCCTTGGATGGATAAGTGCTGCCGGAGACCAGTCACCAAGGCCTATGTACAGAAAAGCTGCAGAGGAAAGAATGATAAAGTTACGCAATCTTACACGTCTGGAAGAAATAGCCAGACGTATAGTAACATCAGTTGATGAAATATATGAAACTGTTAAAAACGACCGGTATGATGATATTAAACTCATCCATCAGGTTGAAATCATTGATCTGCCCGGAAGAAAAGTAAAACAGGAGGAATATGAATTTGCCAAGTCAGAAAGAGATAAATATGCTGAACAAATTGCGCAGGATCCAAAATCTGCCGACCAGTTATTAGGGCGTATGACTTGGAACGACGATATTGTAAAACGTTATGAGATGCAAAAAATAAATCCTAATCCTCTATATAAAGCAAAAATTCATATATTGCGAATTGGGGATGTTGCAATTTGCACTAACCCTTTCGAACTGTTTGCTGACTTTGGAATAAGAATCCAGGCACGAAGTAAAGCACTGCAGACAATTTCATTACAACTTACAGAGGGAAGCGGAGGTTACCTACCTACCAAAAAGGCTGTTGAAGGCGGTGGATACAGTGCTGTAATTCAAAGTGGAGTTGTTGGCCCTGATGGGGGACAAATACTGGTAGACAGAACTGTGCAGCTTATTAATGATATGTTTAATAATTGACTTAACTGTAATAACTAAAGGATTAGAAAATGAGCCTCAAAAAATTCTTGCCGGTCTATTTAATATTCTTATCGATGGGCATGGTAGATGCCGCCGGTCCGATGGTGAGCCTGGCGCGGGAATCATTCACTCTTTCCATCACTGTAGCCACGCTGTTGCCGTTCCTGGGATACCTGATGTTTGGCCTGCTTTCTATTCCGATGGGAGTTTTGCAAGACAAAAAAGGGAAGGTATTTATTTTAAACCTCGGATTGGGGATAATGTTGGCAGGTTTGCTGATTCCTGTTATATCGGGCATGTACGGAAAAATGGTGGTTGACAATTCTTCAATGGGGCAATTTTACAGTATTCTGGCAGCAGTACTGTTTATCGGTGCAGGCGGAGCCATCATGCAGGTAGGGGGTAACCCCTTTGTTCGCGATGTTTCCGAAGAAGGGCAGTATTCCAAAAATTTATCGAAGGCGCAGGCATTTATTACCATAGGCTCTTCTCTGGGATTCCTGGTCCCACCCCTCATGTTCAACCTGTTTAAACTGGACTGGAGTATATTGTTCCCGGTAAATGCATCCATAGTTTTGGCAGCCATACTGTGGTTTAACCTGGCAAAAGTGAGAGAAGTAAAGCAGGAAAAGACACACCACGCCACATTAAGCTCCTGTTTAAAATTATTAGAAAAT
>CAYWBV010000106.1:4001-12255 GCA_964455785.1 uncultured Maribellus sp. | reverse complement strand
ATTCCCTGCCCGACTACGTCATTCAGGCGGGCTTGCTTCGCTGCGGAATGACAACAGACCAGGGTGGTGTGGCGAAAGCAAAAAAGCGCCAGAGGTGCGGCAGTATGGTAGTACCGGAAACACAAAACGAAAACCGTCCGCGATAGTTTGTTGAAAAAAGCACAACTCTCCTTTCGGACGGAACAGAGGTAACCTTCTTAAAAAGAAGACTCCATGGAATTGAATATATCTGTCATTTCGACAGAGCGCAGCGACTGAGAAACCTCTCTCTTTAACTGAACACCTTGTTTCTTCGAAGGAACACTGGTCACTGGTCACTGGTCACTGGTTACTGTTACTGCGACTGAATTTTGCCTTTTTCGCAACCCCAAAAATACCGTTTAAGTTACAGATCATACCGTTCATCATGAAATTCATACCGTTCGATCATTAACAAAAATATTTTCATTTTTTTATTTTAGCTTTATTCCCAAAATAAACAGTTCAACCTGATAAAAAACCAAAAATGAAAAAAGAAACCTTCCGTCTGCTAAAAATCTGTTTTGGTAATTCACTGTACCGATTTATCCATCCGCCGCCAAAATGTTAACTGGCCCGGCCCGTTCCCAAGGTAAAAAACCGACTTTTGGGGGCCGGGGCGAAAATGAATCAAATAAAACAAAAACAATAACCTGTAAAAAATTTAAAAAATGGCAATAACCGCAACAATCACCCGCACCTACCCCTGCCGGGCCGAAGAGCTGCCCGTCGTCGCACAGTTCCTGGTATTTACGCTAAACCGCGACAGTACCGATTTTGAGACCTATTCGCCCATGTTTAACCGCACGTACATCTCCGCGTTTGAGCAGAAAACCGCCGAAGCCAAAACGCTGGCGGCGCCCGAAACCGAAACGGCAATACTCAGGGCCATTACCACACGGCTTTACGAACGAATGGATCAGCTCCTTATCCAGGTTAACCGGATAAAGGGGTATGTGGCCCTCGCCGGGGCGGCGCTCCCCATTTCGGTTGACAACTTTGGTTTTAAAACCCTGCAGAAGGCGCTCTACGACAAGGATGTGGAAAAAATACTGCGCGAGGCCGGACTGGTCGCCAAGAACCTGGAAACCTACAACGAGGCGATTGTGCCCGTAGGTTTTACCGCCGAACAGAAAACGTTGTTCACCGAAACCGTGGCGGGTATCAACGCCGACAACCAGACCCAGTTTGAAATTGTTTCGGGCCGGAAACAACTGGTGCAGGACAACATCGGGGTTTTCAACGAACTGTACGGGCTAATCAAGGAAATCTGCCGGGTGGGCAAAATCCTTTACAAAAGTACCAATCCGGCAAAATCGCAGGATTATACGTTCCGGAGCCTGCTCCGGAAGATACGGCGCCCCGGCGGGACCACTCCGCCGCCGGAGGGAGGCGACACGCCGCCGGCAGAACCCGGGACTGACGAACCGAATAACGAATAAAAAATCCCCGGTTTTATTTTCCATAATTCAAAAAAGCAAACGGCAAAAGGGGGGCTGGCAAGCCATGACACGGCTCCCTGCCGTTTGTCCGCCGGAAAATCATTCAAGTGGAAAGTAAACAGTTTAAAGACCAAAGTAGCTTGTTTAAACACCAGAGAGGACTATTTAAAGACCAAAGTAGATTGTTTAAAGTCGAAAGTAGATTATTTAAATACCAAAATTGGCTGTTTAAACACCGAAGTAGCTTGTTTAAACACCAAAGTGGCTTGTTTAAAGACCAAAGTTGGTTGTTTAAAGTCGAAAGTTGATTATTTAAACACCAAAGAAGACAGTTGAAACACGAAAACCCGTGGCGCGCCACCTGCACCTTGCCGTCCGCCCGGATGAATCCGTTCGGACAGGCCCGCCCGGATGAATCCGGTTCGGACGGGCCCGGGGGATAAACCGGAGAGGAAAACCGGATGAAAAAAAAGAGAGATATGAAAAAAAGGGAAATAACTTCGGGGACTATGTAGTTAGGGGGCATTTGAATTTTACAATTGACAAAAAACCATAATACAATGAAAAAAATAATAATTCTACTATTCATTTTGACACCCTTTATTGGGAAAAGTCAACTATTAGATTCTGAAGAACTTTATAATAAAATTGTTTTGCTAAGAGATATTAATGGTAATACTACAAATACTGGAACAGGATTTTTAGTAACTACAAAAGACCAATATTTTTTGGTAACTGCAAGACACGTTGCAGATGCCTTAAAAATTGAAACAGCAGAAATATTTTTTAGAGATTCAAGCAGAACTGCTATTTCTTTTAAGTTACAAGAGTTTTTGAAAAAGCCTTTGTTAAGCGGATTCAATGAAAACTCTGATTTTTTCATACTAAAACTTGAAACATCTGACACAAAAAAATTAGACATTCTAAAAAAATCTTCGCTTGATTTTAGTGTTTTTGCAAATGACAGAAAATCTATAGATAGAAAGTTAGATGTCTTGGTCATGGGATATCCATTATTTGACTTTGAACATTTTACGCCGATAACATTTAAATCTTATTTCTCAAGTTCACTAATAAATATAAAATTTGAAAGCATGCCAAAGCCATTTTTATGTTATTTGCTTGAGAATCCAAGCATGGCTGGATTCAGCGGAGGACCAGTATTTGTCGGTGTTAAAGATAGAGCTTCAACTCCACTTACAAAAACTTTAATTGTAGGAATAGTAACAGGTACAAAATATGATAATACAGGTGGAAAGTTTGCAATTATTACACCATCATTTCATTTGATTGATTTATTAAATAATAAAAAAGGCACTAGTAAATAGGAACATCAGCGCTCGCCACGATCTCATACCACCACCGTTGGGCCAGATAGAAGCATGATTGCTAACAAAATAAATAAAAGAATAATAATAAAGGAAAATTATCGAGAAAGGAGGTGTGAAACAGATGTCTTACAAAAAACCTAAAGTTTTAGCAGAAAGTACTGCACAGATGGCAGATTGTCGTCCAAATAGTAGGCCGAGTGGCAGACCTTGTAAGCCACCAGGACCAGGTGGACGTTAATAAACAAATAATCCAGGTGACGAGATACTATAATTAAACTCGTCACCTGATTACTAGGGAAAGGAGATATTAGTTATGTTTTTTAAACAAAAATCAAACGTTATATTCAGAGATTTTGGATCCTTTGGATACATTACGGACAATAGGAATTTTGAGTATAGAAAAACAAATAATACTGAAGAATACATAGGAGACAAAATTCTATCAGAAAGTGGTGCTGTTTTTATGTCTGTTTTAGATAAAAGACCACAAAACATTGATAAACTTGCAGAAAAAATACAGGAGCAATTTACTGATGTCGAATTCAAAACAATAAAGAACGATGCAAAAGAATTTTATTGCATGCTTGAAAAGGATGGATTTATAGTTTCTGGAAAAACGATACAAGAATGCAATGATAAGGATATCAGATTTTCTTACAAAGGATTAAACACCGAAATAGCAAAAAGGGGAAATTTCCCAAGTAATATATATACAGAAAAATCTACTCTAAGCTTTTTAGAAGAGCACTTTCAAGGCAATCCACTTCTTACAAATTTACACTTAGAAATTATAAGTAAATGCAACGAAAGATGTATACATTGTTATATCCCACATGACAACAAAATTGATTCTATGGAGCCTGATTTATTTTACAATATTCTAAATCAGTCTTTTAAAATGGGAGTGTTGAATTTGACACTAAGTGGTGGAGAACCAATGTTGCATAAAAACTTCAGCGATTTTTTAAAAAAATGTAGAGAATATGATTTCTCAGTTAATGTTCTTAGCAATCTGACATTACTTGATGATAAAATCCTTGAAGAAATGAAAATGAATTCTCTTTTAAGTGTCCAAGTCTCACTATACTCAATGGATTCAAACATTCATGATGGAATAACCCAAATGAAAGGTAGTTTTAATAAGACTATGAGTGCTATTTTAAAGCTAATTGAAAACGATATTCCTTTGCAAATAAGCTGTCCAATAATGAAACAAAATAAAAACTGTTACACAGAGGTAGTAAAGTGGGCAGAAGAGTATAAAGTTCATGTCGGAGATGATTATTGCATTATTGGTGAGTATAATCATACGAATAAAAATTTGAGCTGTCGATTATCAGTTAATGAAATCAAAGAAGTGATAAATGACAAAGTTGAGAATGACGTAAAATATTTGGAGCAAATAGAAACAACAGCAAAGGAGAAAAAAAATTCTACAGCAAATGATTTTGTTTGTACTGTTTGTCGTTCTACTATCTGTATAACGAGCAATGGAAAAGTTTATCCCTGTGAAGGCTGGCAGAATTATATTGTTGGTAATGTAAATGATACTGCTCTCTATGATATTTGGAATAATTGTGAAAAAGTACAATATTTAAGAGGGTTACGAAATCAAGATTTTCCAAAGTGTATCCAATGTACTGATAAAGAATTTTGTACCATGTGTATGGTTCGAAATGCAAATGAAAATCCAAAGGGAGACCCGTTAGTCGTTAATGAATTCTTTTGCAGTATAGCTAGATTAAATAGAGAGATAGTACTTGAACGCCGCTGCCGAGCGATTTCATAGCGTGGTTAAATGTTTCAAAAACAGGCGTAAACGTGGCAGGGTGTTTTGACGAAGAGAAAAGCAGGGATTTAAACCGGTATAACTGACTAGGAAGAAGGAACAGGGCGGCAGTAACGGATTCTCTTTGGATATACTCCGGCTGTTGTGGGAAACCTGACATCCGTTTATTGAAATCTGATAATTTTAAATAGGAAATCGTATTATGGGAAAAAAATTACTTTTAGTTTTTATTTTATGTTCCTGGTTGAAAGGATTTTCGCAGGATACCATAAAGGTATATCTGGACAATAGTTACCAGATAACTCAGGAAGACGAGGCAAGATATATAAGGGAGGTAATCGTAAAAAATGACCACTATTGTATAACAGACAAACATATCAACGGGATTATCTTTAATTATTACGAATTGAGCTCATTAGATCCCAGAATAGAAGATGGGTTGTCCATCCATTTTGATAAAAACAATCAAATTTATTCAAAAGGAAATTACGAGCAGGGTGTAATGAAAGGGCAGTGGTTTTATTATAACGAGGATAATACAATCGACACGGTATATTATTCGACTTTACAAAACAAAAACAACAGGAATAAATACCCGCAATCAATTTATCATACCAGGTCCGAAAAGACAAAGGAACTTGGGTATTCAGTTTCAGATTCTTTGGCGTGTTTTATCAAAGAGAATTTTCATTTACCTGCGCGGTCCCGGGAGGTAAATAAAAGTTTTGGGCTAATAATAAAAAGTATAATCGGGCCAGATGGGAAAGTGCTGTGGCACGAGGCAGCATTTTCCCAGGTGCATACAGATATACATCATGAAATTTCAAGAATTATCGATTTGTTTCATTACGAAGTTTCGGTAAAAAAACCGTTTGAGATTTCAACCGGATTTAATTATGGACTACCCATAGAGAACGAGGACAGTCTTGTATTTTTTCTTGTTGAGGAAATGCCTGAATTTCACTACAGAAGCTCTAAAGATGGGTTTCACCAATATGTGAAAGACAACTTAAAGGATACTTTTTCAAATTGTACGGGGACGGTTTTTGTCAATTTTGTTGTTGAAAAAGACGGGAAGATTGGGAATGTAGAAATAATGAAAGGTATTGAAGGGTGTGTCGGGTATATTGAAGAAATAGAAAGGATTTTTAAAACATCTCCTGCCTGGATTCCAGGTAAACAGAGGGGAAAGCCGGTAAGAGTAAGATTGAATGTTCCGGTTTCATTTTGGAATAAATAAGTAAGGCGACGACTAAATTTGAACCCCCGCTGCCGCGCGATTGCATCGCGTAGTTAAATGTTTCAAAAACAGATGTTAACGTGTCAGGGTATTTTGACGAAGAGAAAAACCGGGACTTAAACCGGTAGAACGTACGCAGGGAAACTAAAAGATTGGCGATATTTATTAAGATTACGGAGTAACAGAACGATATAGGGTATAAATTTCAACAGGATGGCAAAAATCAACGTTAAGGATACAGAAATCACAATTATATCCATTGAGGAGAGGGATTACATTTCGCTCACCGATATGGCAAATGCGAAAGAAAGCGAAAGTCGTGCTGCCGATATTATTAAGAACTGGTTGAGAAGCCGTTATACACTTGAATTTTTAGGCACGTGGGAGCAAATAAACAACCCCGGTTTTAAAGTGGTCGAATTCGACCACTTTAAATCACAAGCTGGTTTGCCAAGTTTTGTATTGAGTGTTTCGGAATGGATAGAAAAAACCAATGCTGTTGGGATTATGGTAAAAAAAGGCAGGTACGGAGGGACTTTTGCCCATAAAGATATTGCATTTGAATTTGGTTCTGCAATCAGTGTCCCTTTCAAGTTGTATTTGATTAATGAATTTCAACGACTTAAAGATGAAGAACAAAAACAACTTGGCTGGACAGCAAAGCGGGAACTTACGAAGTTGAATTACCACATTCATACGGATGCAATTAAACAGAATCTAATACCTCTGGAGCTTTCAGCAGTTCAAACATCCATAATATATGCCAATGAAGCCGATGTTCTGAATGTCGCTTTGTTTGGGATGACTGCCAAACAATGGAGAGATACAAACCCCGGTTTAAAAGGAAACATTCGTGATTATGCCACAATCAACGAATTGATTTGCCTGTCAAACATGGAAAACCTGAATGCAGTGTTTATCAATGAAAAGATGCCTCAAAAAGAACGATTGATAAAACTGAATCAAATAGCCATTCAGCAAATGATTATTTTACACGATGTTGAAAGCCGAAAATTATTGAAATAAAATCTTAAATCCCGATACTATGCTTACACGAAAAAAAGTACAAATTCTCCATCGCTGCCGTGCAGTTGTATCGTCGGTGAAGTCGGTTCCGAAAACAGGCATTAACGTGGCAGGGTGTTTTTACGATGATAGGAGCAGGGATT
Organism: uncultured Maribellus sp.; assembly: GCA_964455785.1. Lineage (GTDB taxonomy): Bacteria > Bacteroidota > Bacteroidia > Bacteroidales > Prolixibacteraceae > Draconibacterium. Next base: position 5,266 of record CAYWBV010000106.1, on the reverse strand, counting down.
TTAATGGAAATAATGGGGCCGGAAGAAACAATCGTACGGCAGCAACGGGGATGAACCGGAGAGGAAAACCGGAATAAAAAGGAAAGCAATTTTGAGGGATTACGTAGTTAGAAGACTAAAAACATAAATTCATAAAACAAATAAGATTAAATAATTTATAAATATATGAAAGCAACACTTTTACTATTTTTTTTATCAGTAGCCATTTTCGGAAAATCTCAGATTTCAAAAGAAATTAAAGTGGCGACGGCTGGTAGTCTAAGCACTTTATTAACTGAAAATGAAAAAAGTACAGTTACTGATTTAACAGTAACTGGAACAATAAATGCACTTGATGTAAAGTGTATGCGAGATCAAATGGTTAATTTGATAAACTTAGATTTAAGTAATGTAAATATTGCAGCATTTAATGGTATTGCTTTATCAAGTGTATCTTATTCCTATCCTGCCAATGAAATGCCAAGGTTTTCATTCTATAATGGCAGTTCAGGGAAAGCAAAAACAACACTTGTTTCAATTATTCTACCTAATTCGTTAACTTCAATAGGAGAATATGCATTTCGTTTATGCGGAAATATAAAATCCATTTATATTGGTAATTCAATTTCAAATATTGGTCGTGAAGCGTTTGAGGGCTGTTCCGGATTAACAACGGTTACAATGGGCCCATCAGTAACTACAATTCAACGGGACGCATTTCATTATTGCTATGCGTTAAAAAATATAATTTTTAGCGAGAATATAACCTATATTGGAGAAGATGCATTTAGGCACAGCGCAATAGACAAAGTAGTATTTCCAAACTCGATGACAAAAATCAATAATGCCTTTAGAGATTGTGATTATTTAAAAGAAGTTACACTTCCTGCTTCAATAACCAATATCTCAAATTGGGCATTTGAATACTGCTACGGATTAAATACAATTTTTTCATTAAATACAACACCTCCTGTTTGTGAGGCTTATAGTTTTTATTTGGTCCCAAATGTAACTTCTGTATATGTTCCTGCTTCTTCTGTAAGCGCATATAAATCATCACCGGTATGGGGAGATAATTTTTATTCGGTCATTAAAGCCATTCCATCGGTAACATCATTTAGTCTTCCAACTCAAATAGGAAGTGCAGTAATAAATGAAACAGATAGAACTATATCCGTAACTCTGCCCTATAACACAGCAAGAAATAATTTAGTTGCAACATTTACGTTAACGGCAGGAGCAACTGCAAAGGTTGGGACAAAGGTTCAAACATCAGGAACAACTGC
>CAYWBV010000106.1:0-3901 GCA_964455785.1 uncultured Maribellus sp. | reverse complement strand
CTGCAAATGATTTTACTTCACCGGTAGTTTATGCAGTAACATCTGAGGATGGATTCGTAACAACAAACTGGACAGTAAATGTTATCATAGCCAAGAATACATCAGCCAATATAACCTCATTTAATATTCCAAATCAGATAGGAAGTACAGTTATAAATGAAGAAGATAGTACCGTTTCAGTTACTTTACCCTATGGCACAGCTGTAAATAATTTAATAGCGACATATACTTTATCGGCAGGAGCAACTGCAAAGGTTGGGACAAAGGTTCAAACATCAGGAACAACTGCAAATGATTTTACTTCACCGGTAGTTTATGCAGTAACATCTGAGGATGGATTAACAACAAAAAACTGGGCAGTTAATGTTTCGCAAATAACTGGAATTAATTCGATATTAACTTCTCTCGAAACAAAGGTTTTTCCTAACCCATCAGAAGGTATTTTTAATTTACGGTTGAGATCCTCAGAAAATGTAAATATTAAGTTTGAGATTATAAATTCTTTAGGGATAGTAGTTTTAAATAAAAATGTAAATTTTTATGGAGAAAAAAATGAATTAATCAATTTATCGCATGCTCCCAAGGGTATTTATATATTGAGAATAAGTACCGATAATAGTGACAAACAATTAAAATTAATACTTAATTAATTGATTTAATAGGTAACACATAAATATTGAAAAATGATTAATCAAAACGAAAGGAATTTTATATAATTAACCCACTCCACCCCGCCCTTGTATCGCCGGTTCAGCCGGTTCCGAAAACAGGTTTTAACGAGGCAGGGTGTTTTACGAAGACAGGAACTGGGATTAAAAAAGAGAGATTAAAAAAGGGAAATAATTCAGGGGATGATGTAGTTGTGTATAATATTAAATCGAATCAAGTACGGGAATTTACAGTACAAAATTGAAATTATACGGTTAATTTACGTACGTTTGCAGAAAAAAATAAAATTATGAGTACAACATTAACAGAACAAGCAAGATTTGATGCCAGACTTCCAAAAGAACAAAAACAATTCTTTGAGAAGGCTGCGTATTTAGGGGGTTATAGAAATCTTACTGATTTTGTAATTCGGGTAGTTCAGGAAAAAGCAAAAGAAATTATTAAAGAAAAAGAACAAGCCATTGCTTCAGAAAGAGATAGCCAAATATTTTTTGATGCAATAACAAATCCGAAAAAACCTTCGGAAACGTTGAAGAATGCTCTAAATGATTATAATTCTTTTATCGCAGATTCAAAATAATATGATTGAGCTTTTAAATAAAAAACATAATCGTAAGGAATTTGATTGCGGGAAAGAACTATTAAACAATTATCTAAAAAATCAGGCAGGACAGGATGTTAAACGCAAATTGTCGGCTTGTTTTGTTTTGGTTGACAATGAAACAAATTTAATTCAGGGATTTTATACACTTTCAAATTATAGTATTCCTTTAAGTAGCTTTTCTGAGCAAATTAGAAAGAAACTTCCGAATTCCTATCCATCAATTCCTACTACTCTTCTCGGTAGATTGGCTATTGACAAAAAGTACCAGGGAAGAGGAATAGGTAAAATTTTATTAATTGATGCATTAAAAAGGTGTTACAGTATATCAACAGAAATTGGTTCTTTCGGAATAGTTGTTGACCCGATTGACGATGAAGCAAAAAAATTTTACGGAAAATATGATTTTATTGAACTTCCTGATAGTAAGAAAATGTTTATTGCAACGAAAACTCTAAAAGAATTATTTGACTGAAAATTAAAATACTACCCCGCCACCGCGCGATTGCACCGCATAGTTAAATGTTCCGAAAACAGGTGTTAACGTGGCAGGGTGGTTTTACGAAGATAGGAGCAGGGATTTTAATGGAAACAATGGGGCCGGAAGAAGGAACCGGGCGGCAGGGATAGGGGAACAGGATTTTGAAAAGGGGAGGAATTTAGCGGTATTACGTAGTTACCAACCATGTTGAAAGGAAGAAAACTGAATATCATAAAATTGACTAATTTTGGTTTTTACCATTAAAATAATCAGATGATTAGTAAAGATTACAAAGGAATTCTCGAATTAATAAAACATGAAATCCAAACGGCAAGATTTCAAGTTGTAAAAGCAATAACGAAAGAACATATTGAACTTTATTGGAAAATTGGGAAAATAATCTTAGAGAAACAAAAGGAAGAAGGTTGGGGAAAATCGGTTGTTGAAAAAATATCAAATGATTTACAAAAAGACTATCCGGAAAGTAATGGATATTCCGCAAGAAATCTCTGGGACATGAGACGGTTTTATTCCCGCTATTCGACGAACGAAAAACTGCGACAGCTTGTCGCAGAAATTCCATGGGGACAAAATCTGCTCATTCTCACAAAAATTAAGGACGATAAAGAAGCCGGGTTTTACCTGACAGCAACGAAAGAATATGGTTGGAGCAGGAATGTTTTGTTAAATCAAATAAAGGCAAAGGCATACCAACGAGCATTAGCTGAAAATAAAACACATAATTTTAAAACCGCACTTCCTGAATATCTTTCTGAACAAGCCGACGAAGCTTTAAAAAGTGAATATAACCTTGAGTTCCTCGGACTAAAAGAAGGGGTAAAAGAACGGGAACTTGAGAATAAAATGATTGAAAAAATTCGTGATGTAATCATGGAGTTTGGTGCCGGATTTGCTTTTCTCGGGAATCAATTCAAATTAAAATTAGGAGATAAAGAGTATTTCATTGACCTTTTATTTTATCACCGAAAATTACAATGCCTCGTAGCGGTTGAATTAAAAGTTGGAGAGTTTAAACCTGAATATGCAGGGAAATTGAATTTCTATCTTGAAATTTTAGATAATACGGAGAAGACAGAAAACGAAAATCCATCAATTGGAATATTGCTTTGTGCAGAGAAGGATACGTTGGAAGTTGAATACGCACTGAGAACGACAAATAAACCGATTGGAGTTGCAGAATATCAGTTGACAAAAGATTTACCGAAGAAGTACAAAAAATATTTGCCAGACGATAAAATGATAATAAAAAAACTGAAGGAATAAAATACAGTTGGTAACAATTAAACACCGCTGCCGGGCGGTGTGCATCGTGTGGTTAAATGTTTCGAAAACAGGTGTTAACGTGGCAGGGTGGTTTTACGAAGGGAAAAACCAGGATTTAGACCGGTAGAACGGAGTTGGGAAAAACAATGGTGCGGCAGCAACGAAAAATCGCAAAAAGAAAATGAAAAAACTATTTAAACTTACAATTTTGATTCTCCTGTTTTTAGGGGGAATGAAAACGATGGCTCAAACCATCGAGATTAAAACCGGACTGAACTTATCGACAATGTATTTTAAAAATTCCGTTGAAACCTACAGTGACGATTTTGAACTGGCTCCGCGATTTCTTTTCGGTATAACAAAAGGATTCCCGATTACAGAGTCATTCTCCATTGAGCCGGGATTACTTTTTTCTTCCAAAGGCTATAAAATTGACACCTACTACCCTGTGCCCACTTCCGCGGGAGAATATTTCCCGATTATTGAGCGTGCAATACTAAATTATATAGACATACCTGTGTTTTTGAAATTGACAACTTCGGTAAAAAAGATACAGTTTTTTGGTTTTCTTGGACCCTATGTGGCAATAGGATTGTCGGGAAAAATCAGTCGGAAAGAATATAACATGGACGACCAGGGAAGTATTGTTTATGATGGCACTGTCGATTATACAGGAGAAGTTGGCAAAGATGGGCAATGGAAAAGGTTCGATTACGGAATGCAGGCAGGAGTTGGCATGACAATACAACCAATCGTAATCCGGGTAAACTATAGTTATGGATTGGCAAATATTGCTCAGTATGAAGGCACCACGAATAAAAACCGAATATTCGGAATATCGCTTGGATATATTATCAATGAGTAAA
>CAYWBV010000105.1:0-12267 GCA_964455785.1 uncultured Maribellus sp. | reverse complement strand
CGAAGAAATAAAAGTCGAAGGTAAAAATCTCGTTGATAATAAGCTGATAGCCAATTTGTGCGCCCACACCCCATGTATTTAGCCGGGTGTCAACATCGAACGCCTTGCCGTCGATTTCGTCGCTAAAAAGCGCCGACTGACTAAAATAACGGAAATAGGGAGCCAGATAAATTCCGGTTGGAGTTGTATTTCCCGACATGTAAAACCGGTATTCCACCGAAGTGTTTAATCCGCCGTTCGATTCCTTCAGCGTAAAAGCTTCGGGTGAAATGGTTTCGTCGTCGATAAACGGGCTGATGGTGGGCTGCCAGTAACCTATTTTAACCTGAAAGGTGTTTTTTTCGTTGACCATCTTCTCATAACTCAGGTTCAGGTGACCGAGAAAAGCGTCGGAGAAACCGAGTTTAATGTTGTTATCCTGAGCAAACGCTGTTACTGAAATGAATGTCAGTATCAAAACCGAAATGAAGTTAATTCGAATCATAGTATCTGTTTTTAGTGGTTTGAAGGTTCAATTTAAAACAATTGAAACGAATATTTTTCATTTTCACTGCGAAATTTATTACAAAACAGCTTTTTATCATTTTCCAAAACAACCGGTTCCAAAAATAAATGAATGTCTTTTTATGAAACAAACCGGATTTAATTACTTTTGAAAACCTGCTTGAACTTATAGAATTGGAAGAACAATTTATTATAAACGGACTGAAAACGCGGAACAAAATTGTTTTTGATTTTGTGTTCCACTATTATTACAGCGGGTTGTGCGCTTTCGCCGCAAAAATTACCAACGACGAAAAAATTGCCGAAGATATTGTTCAGGATTTGTTTGTGGCCCTTTGGCTGAAAGCCGGGGAGTTACATATTACCACTTCGGTAAAAAATTATCTGTTTACTTCGGTGAAAAACCGTACGTTCGATCATCTGAAATACCGGAACCGGAAAGATAAAAAGGAAAATTCTTTTTGCCGTACCATTGAACCGTCAGAAAACCTTTCTTCTCTTTGGTTTGCTGAATCGGAACTGGAAACCATTGTTGAAAGCAGTTTAAACAAACTTCCGCCCCGGTGTCGCGAGGTTTTTGAACTCAGCCGTTTCGAGGGCCTGAAAAACCAGGAAATTGCAGAAAAACTCGGAATCTCCAAACGTACGGTAGAACTCCAGGTGAGTAATGCGCTGAAACATTTGCGTTCCGACCTGAAACCTTACCTTTCGGTGTTTTTACTGGCATTTTTGCTAAAATAAACCACTCCTGTCGGGGTAAAAATTATTTTGAAGAAGAGATTCTTTACTTTTTTCCGTTCAGAAAAACAGATTCAATCCCGTGAAGTTTTCTTTTTAAGAAGGTTCCCTTCTTTTCCGTCCGAAAGGCGACCTGTGCTTTTTTTCAGCCAACCATCGCGGACGGTTTTTGTTTTGTGTTTTCGGCTCTACCATACTGCCGCACCTCCGGCGCTTGTTTGTTTTCGCCACATTATGCTCCATTTTTGGAGTATCCACTCAGAAAAAACCAAGCTGAGGTGCTATAGCAGTTTAAAGACCTTATTTACAACCTCAACCTTAGTAACCGGGTAACCCTCACCATGATTCCGACCTTATTCCCTTATTTACTTCTTTATACCTGGCTAACTCAGAAAGACCAAATCAAGGCAATTACAGTCGGGCTGGGGCTGAAGTTTATGCCTTCAAACAGTAGCCACCTAATCAGGTAATAAGGTTTTGGTTTTGCCAATTTTTCGGCTGGTTACTAAGGTTAATAAAAAGATTGAATCAGGCATTTACCAAATACTCTCAGATGCCGGGGGCATCACATGTTTATAGAAAAAGATAGATAAGGTGAAGGTTCGACTCCGGCTGGAGTCGTATATTTTCCGCAACGATATTTTCTATAAACATGTAAACCCTCTGGGTTTATAAGAAAATAAATACGCATTGCCTAAATGTCCAATTCAATAAAAAAAATAAGATTTTTTAGCGTATGTACGACGATTTGAATAAACTGCTGTTTAACTGTCATTTACCCAATTCTCTATTCGTAAATTTTAAGCGCCTGCTTCAATTGGGAGGAGTGCCCTGCGGGGGCATAGTAAAAAGGACGTGTCCTTTTTTAAAAAGATCACGTCCTTTTTACTAAAAGATCGAGTCCTTTTTACCAAAAGATCGTGACCTTTTTATAAATGCTCGTGATCGTTTTAAAAACGATAGTGATCGTTTCACCAAACGATAGTGATCGTTTCAGCAAAAGATGGTGATCGTTTTGCCAAAAGGATTCGGGCATTTCAGGAAAAGGTTGAAAGAGGTGAACCTCCCCGGATAAGTTAATAATATGATACGGTGATATCAAGTTGACATGGCACTCGTGATTTAGAAAGGAAAATACTTCCTCTTTAGGTATAAAAACGCAGCCAAAAATTTACGTTTTAAAGCTGTTTCGCTGAATTTTTGTTCATCCTATTTTTACCCCGTCATTTTAAAAATCGAACGGTAATAATAAATAAGGGGATTAATTGATTGCTGACTTGACTCTGAAACTCTATATCAAAATTTTTAGTGGACAATAGTCTGGTTGAACAGATGTGTTCGATATGTGTATTTTTCCCCATCGTCGTCCAATACATACAAATCGCTGAAAAGCGTAAAGAGAAAAACGGTAAATGAAAAACAAAGATATAGAAGAGTTACTGCCATCCTATTTTGAAAATCGGCTCACCGCAGAGGAACGGGAAAAGGTAGAGCAATGGAAGGAAACGTCGGACGGGAACCGACAGCTTTTTGACGATTCGCAAAAGGCGTGGGAAGGCATTGAACATCTGCGTAACATGAAAAAATACAGGGTAGGGGAAGCGTTGCAGAAGGTTCATTCAAAAATAGCTTTGCAACAAAACAGGGGATTCCTGGAAATATTCAGAAGGGTTGCAGCCATTCTTGTTCTTCCATTATTAGCGGCAACCATTTGGTTTTTTTTGAACACCCAAACATCGCCCACAGCCGAAATAGCCTGGAACACACTTGAAACACCGGCGGGTATGCGCTCCGAGTTTGTTTTGCCCGACGGCACCAAAGTTTGGCTCAACTCGAAAACCAGCCTTCGTTATCCCATGTCTTTCCAAAAAAATTTCAGGGAAGTAGAATTGGATGGCGAAGCTTATTTTAAGGTGGCCGAAGACAAAAAACATCCGTTTGTGGTAACCACCGGAAAGGTCAATATCGAAGTTACCGGGACCGAATTTAAAGCATCGAACTACCGGCAGGAAAACCTCACCGAGATTGTATTGGTTTCAGGAAGTATCCAGCTTTTTAAAGGTGATTATTCGAACCAAAAAAGCAACATCACTCCGTTGCGGCCCGGAGAAAGGTTTAGTTACGATCAGAAAAACAGGGGAATACATATCGATAAGGTTGATGTTGAAAAATATATTGCGTGGAAAGACGGAGTTTTGGTTTTCCGCGACGATACCATGCCTGAAGTGGTAAGACGACTCAACCGGTGGTTTAATGTCGATATCCAGCTTACCGGCCCCGAATTGAAAGATTATGTTTATACCGCTACTTTCGAGGATGAATCGCTGTTGCAAATCCTCGAATTACTCAAAATATCGGCTCCCATCGATTATACTATCAAAAAAAGAGAACGTAAAACCAACGAAACCTTTAGCAAAATGGAAATAATAATCAAACAAAAATAACGGGAATAAAAAAAGGGAGGCATTGGCCTGCCTCGCCTTTTACAACTTTTGCCTTTTTCTTTTTTGGCCGAAAGAAAAAGGAGTAACTAAAAATTAGTAGTAATTCAAAAGCAAAGTAAACTTATGAAAAAATTTTGTAGTACAAATTGGCTCATACTAAAAAGATGGTGGGCCTCAAAAACAATTCGAAGTATGAGGTTAACATTTTATGCCGTATTGCTTGCAGTTGTCCAAAGTTTTGCTGTCGGGAGTTATGCCCAGGAAACCAAACTAAATCTAACGATGAGCAATACCACGGTGCGGCAGGTTTTATCCGAAATCGAAGACATGTCGGAATTCTATTTTCTGTACAACAGTAAAATAGTTGATGTGGAACGAAAAGTTTCAGTGGAAATTAAAAACCAAACGATTGACAAAGCGCTCGATGTGTTGTTCAAAAACACCGCTGTGGAATATACGATTGTAGATCGGCAGATTGTTCTGTCCGCTCAGGGCGCACCGGTCAACCAATCGGGGTTTATTCAGCAGCAGCGAACGGTCTCCGGGGCGGTCTCCGATAAAACAGGGTTGCCCCTTCCCGGCGTGACTGTGGTCGTAAAAGGAACTACCCAAGGTACCGTAACCGATGCAAATGGGGAGTATTCCCTGGCCAACATTCCATCGGGTTCAACACTTGTTTTTTCGTTTGTCGGGATGCGGACACAGGAAGTGGCCGTAGGAGCGCAGACCAGTGTAAATGTAACGATGGAAGAAGAGGCCATCGGTATCGAAGAAGTAGTTGCGGTTGGGTATGGAACACAACGAAAAGAGAATGTTACCGGATCGATTGAAACAGCAAGTAGCGATCAACTTGAAAATAAACCGATTGTTTCTGTAGGTCAGGCACTTCAGGGAGAATTAAGCGGGGTTTCAATACGCCAGTCCAGTGGTCAGCCGGGGGCATCAACAGAGATTATAATCAGGGGAAACGGGACCTTCAGCAGCGCCGGGAATAATCCACTTGTCCTGATTGACGGAATTCCAGGCTCGCTGGACGCTGTAAATCCAAACGATATTCGTAATATTTCGGTACTTAAAGATGCCGCTTCTGCTGCCATTTATGGTTCGAGAGCTGCCAACGGAGTAATTCTCATCCAGACTAAAAGAGGTCAGGCCGGTAAAACAGAAGTTGTTTACAACGGTACATTTGGATTCAGTGAGCTCGCTGATATGCCTAAATTTGTTGATTCCTGGAATTATGCCCGTGCTTACAATGAGGCACTTACAAATGCAGGACAGGGTGCAGTATATTCTGAAGAAGATATCCAAAAATTTATATCAGGAGAAGATCATGATAAATATCCGAATGATAAACATTATGAAATGGCCTTTGACAATATCGCCTATCAGACAAAACACGATATTTCGTTAGTGGGAGGCGGTGCTGCCACCAGTTATCGGTTTTCTTTCGGATATCTCAGAAACGACGGCCTTCTGCAGAATAATCTTTACGATAATTATGCTGACAATCTCCTGAATTACTATAATAAGTACAATATCAGGTTGAATGTGGATAGCGAAATAACCAAAAAATTAAAGCTGATAGCCAATTTCTCCGGAACAACAGATGATGAAAAAGGCCCCGGAGCAGCAACCGGTGACGGAACTACAATGCGTGTGGTAACCCGTGTTGCCAGAATGCCCGCCACAATTGCCGGGCGTACTTCGCAAGGATACTTTGGCCGCGTTGACAAAGGTTCGCCCTGGGCTGACATTGATGCAACATCTTTTGAGCTAAACCGGAATTATTATTTTCTCGGAAACGCCGATTTGGAATATAGTATTATTGAACCTTTGAAAATTATCGGGCGGGCGGGATACGTGTTCGATCATACCAATTATAAATTATGGCAGGCCGACGAACAAATAGATGCTACAACCTATGCAGGTCCGGCAAAACTGAGCCTAAACTGGAATAATAGAAGAGAATTAACCATTGAAGGATTAATTAAATATGATCAGACATTTGGAGATCACCATGTAAGTGCATTAGCGGGCTATTCTCAGATAGAAAGTAAATATGAGTTTTTAACCGGGTACAGGGATCAATTTCCGACGAATGAGTTATTTGAACTAAACATTGGCAGCTCCGAAAATCAGAAAAACACGGGGGGAGCTTCGGAATGGGGGCTTGTTTCCTATTTTGCACGTCTGCAATACGATTACCTTGGGAAATATCTTTTTGAAGCCAATGTCCGCTACGATGGATCATCTCGTTTTGATAAGGGAAATAAATATGGACTCTTTCCGTCATTTTCATTCGGGTGGAGAGTCTCCGAAGAACAGTTTGTAAAGGAAGGTCTTCCCTGGATTTATAATTTAAAATTGCGTGGTTCGTGGGGAGAATTGGGTAATCAGCAAATCGGGAATTATCCCTACCAGGCAATACTGACATCGGGGAGCAATGCCATTTGGGGAAACACCGTAAATGCAGGTATTGTAATGAATACTGTTGCAAACCAGAACATCACATGGGAAACCACCGCCATAACCGATATTGGACTTGATTTATCCGTGCTGGAAGGTAAAATGAATTTTTCGGCCGATTATTACAATAAAACAACCCGGAATATTCTCTATGACATTACGACTGCCGGCACACTTGGGTTAAATGCTTCGCCGTCAAATGCTGGGAAGGTCAAAAACTCCGGGGTAGATATTAATGTGAGTTACAAAGAAAAACTGGGAAACTTTTCTTTTGAAATCGCACCAAATTTTTCTATCGTAAATACTGAAGTATTAGTACTAAGCGATGTTGAAAAAGATATTTCGAAGGGTCTTTTTATAGGAGGGCCATTAAATGCGATCTATGGATATACCGCTGACGGATTATTTGTTGATGCTCAGGATATCCAGAATTATGCGACCCAGCCCTATAACCCGGTTCCCGGGGATATTAAATACAAGGATATTAATGGTCCCGACGGAGTACCGGATGGAAAAGTTGATCCGGAATACGACAGAAGCGTCATTGGTCAAACGTCTCCTACTTATACCTATGGCGCCCGAATCAGTGCCAGTTACAAATCATTTGATTTTTCCCTGACATTTGATGGCGCGGGAGGTATGAGAAGATACCTGAATGATATGGCAGGAAGAGCATTTGCAAATAAATCGAACGTACAGGAATGGATGTGGGAAAACAGGTGGACGAAGGAGAATCCGAATCCTGATGCCATATATCCGCGGTTTTATTTGCACGGTGGCGGAAATAACGAACCGTACTCCTATATTTCTACGTTTTGGGCGTGGAATGCTTCCTATTTAAAAGTAAGGTCAGCACAGATTGGGTACAATATGCCTGAATCTGTTACCAACGCATTAAAACTTGAAAAGATAAGGGTGTACGTCTCCGGTAGAAATCTTTTCTGTTTTGATAATTTCTTTGATGGTTGGGATCCTGAGCTAAATGTTCAAACCGGTGAAGGTGTTCACTATCCGATGTCAAGAACATATATTTTAGGGTTAAATGTTAATTTTTAAAATCAAATCATTATGAAAGCATATATTAAAGCAACAATCATTACCCTATTGGTTTCATGTTTGTTTTTTCTTTCATGCGAAGAAGGGGTTCTTGATAAGCAGCCATTAGATCAACTCTCGACCACAAACTTTTGGACCACCGAAGAAGATGTTATTTTGGCGCTGGCGGGTGTATATAACAAAGCGACAACCTGGAGCAGTGCCGATCAAATCTGCGAATTCGATAAAAATACCGATAATGGTATCGACAGAAAAATTAATGAATCTTATTTTTCCTATGGTAATTTAAATCCGGCTACGTCCGAAATTAAAACTTTATGGAATAACTCATACAGGGAGATTGCCGGATGTAACTATTTTTTAGAGAATATTGAGCGGGTAGAAAGTTTAAATGCTGACAAAAAAGCTCAAATGATTGCTGAAGTCAGGTTTTTAAGAGCTTTTACTTATTTCAACATGTCCCAATACTGGGGCGGGGTTCCATTGGTTACCAAACTGTTGACGATGGAAGAGTCTATTACCATCAACAGCGCCTCAAAAGAGGAAGTTGAGGGTTTTGTTTTAACTGAATTGGGAGCGATTGAAAATGATTTGCCTGTTACCCGGCCTTCCGGCGAACACGGCAGAATAGTGAAAGCAGCCGCGTTAGCTGTTAAAGGGCGTTTATTGATGGCTGAAAAAAAGTGGGCAGAGGCTGCTTCTGCATATAAAGCAATTATTGACCTTGGAGTCCACAAAATCGATCCGTTGTATGCCGAGCTTTTTAATGGGAAAAATGAAAACAGTAGTGAAATTATTTTCTCAAGAAAATATTTGGCCGGCGAAATTGCCAACAACACACAGTTATACTACCGCCCAAGTGTTGACGGAGGTTGGCACCACATGAATCCTTTTCAAAGTTTGGTCGATGCCTACTTGTGTACAGATGGTAAAACTATCAGCGAAAGCGATCTGTATGATCCAATGTTTCCTGTAGTGAAAAACGGTGTAAATTACAGGGATCCCCGGTTACTATACACGATTTTTTACCCGGGTATATCAACCATTAAAGGGCGGGTATATCATGGACACCCCGATTCCACTACGGTGATTGGCGATGTTTTTACCTACGATGCAGGCATGACCGGTTATTGTTTGCAAAAATATGTCGACAATGGTTATACCGGCGATGTTTATAGTTCGGGTGTTGATATTCCAATCATCCGTTATGCCGAAGTTTTGCTTAGCTACCTCGAGTGTAAAATAAGTTCAGGAGGTGCAGTGGATCAATCACTGCTCGATTTAACCATCAATGCTGTCCGCGGCAGGGCATCCGTCCAAATGCCCCCGGTTTCAGAAACCGATCCGGCAAAACTAATGCTCATCCTTAAACGCGAACGTAGGGTTGAACTGGCCTGGGAAGGTCTTCGGTACTGGGATTTAATCCGTTGGGGCGAAGCTGTGGAAATCCTCGACAACAAACCGCAGTATGGAATATTTCTAACCAACAATCCGGCAAATTATACCAGGTTTCCGGTTGGTGCAAATGGTCATTATTTTGTTATCAACCTGAAATTCAAAGCAACAAATATTCCCTGGCCTTTCCCGCAAGACGAGTTGGATATCAACACGTCAATGAGCCAGAAAGATAACTGGAAATAAATAGAACGATTTGATAAGAGCGTTAATTTTCAAATCTTTGAATGAAAATTAACGCTCTTATTTTTGAATTCTGGTCAATTAAAAAAGATCTAACTTTCAGGTTCAAAACTGAGAAGTTTATTTTTCTTTAGTAAAAGTCAGATGAATAAAGCTGAAGTGGTCTTTTCAATTATTAGAAATACTTTTGATCTATTGCCGGGCGATTGTATTTTTGGAAAATCAAAATTTCTGCAAAAGAACTTGACGATAGCAATTTTTAAATATCAATACATAAACTTATGATGATGAATCAGTCAAAAAATATTTCCAGGTATTTTGGAATGTTTGCCTTTTTGGGATTACTAATTTTTAGCGGATGTTCAACCAAACAACCCAATATCGTCATCATTTATCTCGACGACCTCGGTTATGGCGACGTGAGTGCATACGGCGCCACGGCATTAAAAACGCCAAACATCGACAAACTGGCAGAAGGCGGGATTCGGTTTACCGATGGGCACACTTCGTCATCCACGTGCACGCCCAGCCGGTATGGTCTACTCACCGGTCAGTATCCCTGGCGGAACGAGGATGCCAAAATCCTCCCGGGTACTGCGCCGCTGCTGATTGGAACCGATCAGATAACCCTTCCTAAAATGCTGAGGGAAAAAGGTTATTCCACAGGCGTTGTCGGGAAATGGCACCTGGGGCTGGGGAGCGGTTATGTGGACTGGAATACAAAAGTTTCGCCCGGTCCCAACGAAGTCGGATTCGATTACTCGTTTATTATGGCCGCCACACAAGATCGGACTCCCACGGTTTTTCTTGAAAATGGATTTGTGGCTGGACTCGATCCCGGCGATCCGCTGGAGGTTAACTATCAGAAAAATTTCGAAGGGGAACCGACAGGCCTCGAAAATCCGGAACTATGTAAAATGATGTGGCATCACGGGCACAACAATTCCATTCACAACGGAATTCCCCGTATTGGTTTCCAAAAAGGAGGAAAATCGGCGATGTGGGTCGACGAGGAGATGTCGGATGTGTTTCTCGAAAAAGCAAAACAGTTCGTCCGCCAGCAGAAAGACCAGCCATTCTTTCTTTATTATGCCTTTCAGCAGCCGCATGTTCCGCGTACGCCACATCCACGTTTTGTGGGTTCGTCGGGGATGGGGCCACGCGGCGATGTTATTGTAGAAGCCGACTGGTGTGTTGGCGAATTTATAAAAACGCTCGAAGAAGAAGGAATCCTGGAAAATACGCTGGTTATTTTTTCAAGCGACAACGGCCCGGTGGTCAACGATGGTTATTACGACGATGCTGTCGAAAAACTGGGAAACCACACTCCCTCGGGGCCGCTTCGCGGGGGAAAATACAGTCTGTTCGAAGCTGGGACAAGAGTTCCTTTTATCACTTTCTGGAAAGGAAAAATCGAACCTACTGTTTCCGATGTTTTGATTAGCCAGATTGACCTGTTTTCTTCTCTGGCATCGCTAACCGGAAGCAAAACCAGGGTTCCCGACAGCGAGGAATTACTGGAGGTATTGATGGGGAAAAGCACTGACGGTCGTGATCATCTTGTGATGGAAGCCTCGTCGCGCACTGCTTTGCGTAAAGATAACTGGGTGATGATTCCTCCGTATCCCGGGCCTGCTTTAAATCCAACAGTAAATATTGAACTGGGTAACTCCTCCGAATTTCAGTTGTATAACCTGACGGAAGATTTAGGCCAGCAGAATAATCTGGCCAAAGAAAATCCCGAAAAACTCGGTGAAATGATTTCTGTTTTTAAGCAGCTCAGGGGCGAAAGTTCGAAAGCTATCGAACAACTGGAGTTAAAGTAACTTAACCATACAAATCGTGGCTCAATAGTTCAAAATGAAAAGGATTAATAAGGTTTTGATTTTTTTTCTGCCCCTTGTTATTTCGTTTTTATACTCTGTTGGTGAGAATAATAAAAGCAGGGGAGCGATACAAAAACCCAATATTTTGTGGGTAACCATCGAAGACACTTCGCCGCAGTTTATCGGGTGTTACGGAAATAAAGATGCGCGTACCCCGGTTATCGACAAACTGGAGGAAGAAGGGGTGCGTTTCACCAATGCTTTTTCCACCGGTACGGTTTGTTCGCCCAGCCGGACAGCCATAATTACCGGGGTGAAAACGTATAAAACCGGCACGGGGAACCACCGCAGCAAATATCCTGTTCCGGGGTTTATCAAAGGATTTCCCTTTTATCTTCAGCAGTTGGGTTATTACACCACCAACAATGTGAAAACCGATTATAATGTGGCCGGTGAAAAAGAGTTTATTCAGGAAGCCTGGAACGAAAGTTCGGCAAAAGCAGGCTGGTGGAACCGCAAACCCGGACAACCGTTTTTTGCGGTTTTTAACTACAACGATTCTCACCAGTCGCGCACCATGACCGAAACCTACGAATGGTATCAGAAAAATATCCTTGAAAACCTTTCTGCTGACGAACGGATTGGCGGCAACGATTTCGAAATGCCGCCGTTTTACCGCGACAGTCCCGAAATGCGCAAACAGTTTGCGCGGGTATATAATTCTATCAAACTGACGGATAACAAAATAGGGGAGTTGCTGGCCCGGCTCGAAAAGGACAACCTGAAAGACAGTACCATCATCTTTTTTTATGCTGACCACGGCGAGGGGATGCCCCGCGGAAAAACCAACGGGATCAATTATGGCTACCGGGTGCCGTTTGTCATCTGGTTCCCGGAAATGTACAAACACTTGTCGCCGTGGGGAACCGCCGGGATCGTAACCGACGAGTTGATTGATTTTGCCGACCTGGCGCCAACACTCATCAGTCTGGCCGGGGGAGAAATCCCAAAACACCTGGAAGGCAGGCCTTATCTCGGAAAAAAGAGAAAAGAACCGGTCAGACATCTGTTTCTTTCCGATAACGGCATTGATATGGTACGAACTGTTACCGACGGGCGATATGTTTATTCGCGTAACTTTTTGCCATTTATCAACGAAGCCCGCTACATCCGCTACATGGAAATTGGCGAAATAAAACAGCAAATGCGGAAAGATTGGGCTGAAAACAAACTCAATCCATTACAAAAGAGCCTGTTTGAACCGAGGCCCGCAGAATTCCTGTTCGATATTGAAAACGATTTGTGGGAAACAAAAAATCTGGCAACCCTGCCGGAATACTCATCCGTATTGGAAAAGATGCGAAACCTTTTGAAACAGGAAATTCTTCAGTCACGCGATGTAATGTTTCTTCCGGAATATGAAATTGTTTTGCTTCCAAAATCAACGACTGCGTATGAATTCAGATTGGACAAAACAAAATATCCGCTGGAAGAAATTTACGAGGCAGCATCTCTGGCTGGGTTCCGTGGAAAAGAGACAACAAAAAAGCAGGTTGAACTCCTCGGCAGCCGGAATAATGTGGTCCGTTACTGGG
>CAYWBV010000104.1:9116-12366 GCA_964455785.1 uncultured Maribellus sp. | reverse complement strand
CGGGGTGTCGCCTTCGCCCCACGGCATGTTGGTGTTGGCCGGACTGGCGTTTTTCCCGGTTTTATCTTTTAAATGAATGCTGAAAATGCGGTCTTGCAGCCGTTCGATAATTTCGTTCGGGTGTTTGCCCGTAGCGCCGAAATAGTGCCCGGCATCGAAATTCAGCATATTCTTCGGCGAGTAGGCCAGAAACTTGTCGAAACTAAAACCCGGTTCACCCGGCTGGGCGTGGTTGTGGTAAATGGCCCACATGTCGTGTTTTTCGGCAAACTTACCCAACCGCTGGCAGGCTTCGTCGCCAATTTCGTTGGTAATTCCTTTGGCGCCCAAAACCTTTGCCGCTTTAAACGCATAATCGATCTCCTCGTCGGACCAGCCTGACGGCGAAAACTTAACGATGTGCAGGTTCACACCGGCATTGTTGAACATTTTCCGCAGGGTCTTGTATTTGTCCATCGAAACCGACAAACGCCAGTCGCGCTGTTCGTTTTTCCGCTGGTCCACTTTTTTCTGAAATGCGGCCTTTTCGTCGTCCGACATTGAAGTTCCGCGCGGCGGCGCCGGGATAGCTTCCGGGATTCCGGCATACTCTTCGGCCACGTTCCCCATCAACTCGATGGAGCTGATACCCGCTTCAACACAATATTTCAGCACATCGGCCGCGGTGCAGGGCATACTGCGCCAACTGTAGGTGATGGCGCCAATTTGTACGCCACCGAATTTCGAGTTGGGTTTTGTTGCTTTTATGGCTGCAAAACTCTGCGGCGCCAACGCCAGACCGGCTACGGCAACCGCCGAAGTCCCCAGAAATTTTCTCCGCGACAAGGAAATACTACTATTCTTTTCCATGATTTTGTTGGTTTACGATTTTAAATTTGATTTAAGCGGCCTAAAATTAAGAGAATTATTTTGAAAGAAAACCCGCGCAATAACTATTTTTCAGCAAACCCAAAAATACAGCAATAAAAAAGCCGGGTGATTTCATCCGGCTTTTTATTGAATATCGAAATTCCGTTATTCGCTTTTTTGTTCTTCCGAAGAAACTTCAGTTTCCGGGGTTTCGGCTTTTGGAGCTTCTTCCACCGGTTTTTCTTCTTTTACAGGCGTTGCCTTTGTTTTGGCAACGGGCGCTGCTTCTTCTTTTTTCGCACCACCACGACGTGAACGGCGTTTTTTCGCTTTTCCGGCATCTTCTTTTGCTGCCAGCATCGCTTCGTTGTAATCCACCAGCTCGATAATACACATTTCAGCATTGTCGCCGATACGGTTTCCGGTTTTCAGGATGCGGGTATAACCACCCGGGCGGTCGGCTATTTTACCTGCAATTTCCCGAAACAGTTCCGAAACGGCTTCTTTGCTCTGCAGGTAGCTGAAAACTACCCGGCGTGAGTGTGTGGTATCGTTTTTTGCTTTGGTAATTAAAGGTTCAACGTAAGTCCTTAACGCTTTTGCTTTTGCAACCGTGGTGGTAATCCTCTTACTTTCGATGAGAGAACTTGCCATGTTTGCCAACATCGCCTTCCGATGTGAACTGGTACGGCCTAAATGATTAAATTTCTTATTATGTCTCATTGCCTCTTAATCCTTATCCAATTTATACTTTGTGATATCCATTCCAAAATTCAGCCCCATGTTATCGAGAAGGTCGTCCAATTCGGTGAGCGATTTTTTCCCGAAATTTCTGAACTTGAGCAAATCGTTGCGGTTGTATGTAACCAGATCACCCAAAGTATCAACATCGGCAGCTTTCAGGCAGTTTAACGCGCGAACCGACAAATCCATATCCACCAGTTTGGTTTTCAGAAGCTGGCGCATGTGAAGCACTTCTTCATCAAACTCTTCATTTGCAAATTTCTCGTCCGAATCGAGTGTAATTTTCTCGTCGGAGAACAACATAAAATGATAGATCAGGATTTTGGCAGCTTCTTTCAGCGCTTCCTTCGGTTGGATTGAGCCATCGGTTGTAATTTCAATAACCAGTTTTTCATAGTCGGTTTTTTGTTCGACACGAAAGTTTTCGACCGAGTATTTTACGTTTTTGATGGGCGTAAAAATAGAATCTACCGGAATCAGACCGAACTCAGCTTCCACAGGTTTGTTTTCCACCGAAGGAACATAACCACGTCCCTTGTTAATGTTAATTTCCATGTGGAGTTTTACGTCGGTTTCCATCCGGCAAATCACCAGGTCGGGGTTCAGCACCCTGAATCCGGTCATAAATTTGTTGATGTCGCCGGCTGTAAATTCTTCCTGCCCGGTAATACTGATGGTCACTTTTTCACTGTCGAAGTCTTCTACCTCGTTTTTGAACCGAATTTGCTTCAGATTAAGGATGATATCGGTTACATCTTCAATAACTCCTTTAATCGTAGAAAACTCGTGGTCAACGCCTTCAATTTTCACCGTTGTAATTGCATACCCTTCGAGCGACGATAAAAGAATCCTTCGGAGAGCATTACCGATAGTAATACCGTATCCTGGTTCCAGCGGACGAAATTCGAATTTTCCGAATTTATTCCCGGACTCAATCATGATCACCTTGTCAGGCTTTTGGAATGCTAATATTGCCATAATAACCTAAGTAAAATATTATTTTGAATACAACTCTACGATAAGTTGTTCTTTGATGTTTTCGGGTATTTCTTCACGTTCCGGGCGGTTGAGGAATTTTCCAGCCATTTGCTGGTTATCCCATTCCAGCCACTCGTACCTCGAGCCCCGGCGCGAATGCAATGAGTCAGTAATTTCTTCCAGCGATTTTGATTTTTCCCTGACGCCAACAACGTCGCCAGGTTTTACCAAATACGAAGGAATATTTACTACGTTTCCGTTTACTACAATATGTCTGTGCGAAACAAACTGACGGGCGGCTGCCCGTGTTTTAGCAATACCCATACGATAAACCACGTTGTCGAGCCTCGATTCGAGCAACTGGAGCAACACTTCGCCGGTAATCCCTTTGGAAGCCGAAGCTTTTTTAAAGAGAGAGCGGAATTGACGTTCCAGTATGCCGTAGGTATATTTTGCTTTCTGTTTTTCCCTCAACTGCAGCCCGTATTCTGATTTTTTTCTCCGTTTTGCCGACAAACCGTGCATTCCGGGAGGATAATTTTTGTGTTCAAAAACTTTATCCGGGCCGAAAATGGGTTCACCGAATTTACGAGCTATTTTGGATTTTGGTCCTCTGTATCTTGCCATTACCTTATTCGTTTAAAATTATACACGTCGTCTTTTAGGAGGCCTGCAACCG
>CAYWBV010000104.1:0-9106 GCA_964455785.1 uncultured Maribellus sp. | reverse complement strand
CCTTGCGAGCAGCCGGATCATCCCGGAACGCAGCGCGACCTGCCAGCCACGCCTTGTGAGCCTGGGTTGCTGCAGCGTCGCGCTGCGTTCCGGGATGATCCGGCTGCTCGCAAGGCGTGGCTGGCAGGTCGCGGTATCGAGCCTGGTGATGACAAGGAGGCCTGCAACCGTTGTGCGGCAGTGGAGTAATATCTACAATTTCAGTTACCTGAAGCCCGACATTTCCCAAAGCCCTCATAGCAGATTCGCGCCCGTTGCCCGGTCCTTTGACGAATACTTTTACTTTACGAAGCCCAAGGTCATAAGCAGTTTTGGCACACTCTTCCGAAGCCACCTGTGCTGCGTAGGGAGTGTTCTTTTTTGAACCACGAAATCCTTTTTTCCCCGCTGACGACCATGAAATTACTTCTCCGTTCATATTGGTCAGCGTAACAATGATATTGTTAAAAGAGGAGTGGATATGTGCCATTCCGTTGGCGTCAACCACCACAACCCTTTTTTTGCTTGTTCCCGTCTTTTTTGCCATAACTTAATTCCCTTATTTAGTGGCCATTTTTTTGTTAGCAACCGTTTTACGTTTTCCTTTACGGGTACGGGCATTGTTTTTGGTACTCTGTCCGCGCACCGGTAACCCGATACGGTGACGGATACCCCGGTAAGACCCAATATCCATCAAACGTTTAATATTCATCTGAATTTCAGAAC
Source organism: uncultured Maribellus sp. (assembly GCA_964455785.1). GTDB lineage: Bacteria > Bacteroidota > Bacteroidia > Bacteroidales > Prolixibacteraceae > Draconibacterium. Next base: position 8,401 of record CAYWBV010000104.1, on the reverse strand, counting down.
GCAGTTCGCCCTCTACCTTAAAACTTTCGTTGATAACTGTACGAATTGCACCAAACTGTTCATCATCCCAGTCCTGTACTTTCACTTCCTTATCAACACCGGCTTTTGCAAGGATATAGTTTGCCCGGCTTCGGCCAATACCGTAAATATAGGTAAGCGCTATCTCACCTCTTTTATTATTAGGAATATCAACACCAACTATACGTGCCATACATATAAATTTTACAGATCAATGTTACCCCTGACGTTGTTTAAACTTGGGGTTCTTTTTATTAATCACATACAAACGTCCCTTTCTGCGGATAATTTTGCAGTCGGCGCTACGTTTTTTAACTGAAGTACGAGTTTTCATTATAAAAATTCTTTAATTTTTGTATCGAAATGTAATTCTACCTTTTGTTAAATCATAGGGAGACATTTCCACTTTAACATTATCTCCTGGCAAAATTTTGATATAGTGCATCCGCATTTTCCCTGAAATGTGCGCCGTAATTACGTGCCCGTTTTCAAGTTCAACACGAAACATCGCGTTCGACAATGCTTCTATTATTTTTCCATCCTGCTCTATTGAAGCTTGTTTCGACATAAAAAAACTGTTATTAACAACTTCTTTTCTATAATATTAAAAAAGGCAACTCTCCCGATTTTTTCCAATTCTCTTCATAATTTCAGCAGAATTGTAAAAACCAGCCCCTACATCACACCCGGACGGCCTTTAATACGGCCCGATTTCATCAGACCGTCGTAATGGCGCATTAACAGGTGGCTTTCAATCTGCTGCAACGTATCCAGTACAACCCCTACAAGAATCAACAACGATGTTCCGCCATAAAAATAGGCGAACGACTGGTTGATGCCGATGAGCATAGCAAAAGCGGGAAGGATGGTAACCAAACCCAGAAAAATAGATCCTGGAAGGGTTATCCTCGACATTACCGTATCAAGAAATTCAACGGTACGTTTTCCGGGTTTAACTCCCGGTATAAACCCCCCGTTCTTTTTCATGTCTTCTGCCATTTGTGTAGGATTAATGGTGATTGCCGTATAAAAATAGGTAAAGGCGACCACCAGTAAAAACTGCAAGAAGTTGTACCAGAACCCGGTGATGTTTGATAATGCAGCCGCAACACCACGCAGATTTTCGGAGTTAGCTACGCCAACAATGGTTATAGGTACCATCATAATTGCCTGGGCAAAAATGATGGGCATAACACCTGCCGCGTTTACTTTCAACGGGATGTACTGACGCACACCCCCATATTGTTTGTTACCCACAATCCTTTTTGCATATTGCACCGGTATCCTCCGGGTCCCCTGTACGAGAAGGATGGATGCCATAAACACAAGGAACAGAATAACAAACTCGATAAGGAACATTACAAGTCCACCTCCCTGCTGATTGATACGGGAAGCAAATTCCTGTACAATCGACTGGGGCAAACGTGCAATAATACCAATCATGATGATTAAAGAGATCCCGTTACCAATACCTTTATCGGTAATTCTTTCTCCCAACCACATGACGAACATCGATCCGGCGGTAAGGATGATTACGGAAGAGATGGTAAACATCGTTCCTTTCATCGCAAAAGCCGTATCGGGCAACTGAAAATGAAGATTTGTCAAATATGCCGGCGACTGGAAAACCAAAATTATAACGGTAAGATACCGTGTAATCTGGTTTATTTTCCTTCTTCCTGACTCTCCCTCTTTCTGCAACCTCTGGAAATAGGGAACAGCAATACCAAGTAACTGGATTACAATTGAGGCAGAAATATACGGCATAATTCCTAAAGCGAAGATAGAAGCTTGCGAAAAGGCCCCTCCTGAAAACATATCGATAAGGCCGAGCAAACCATCGGAAGTTTGGTTCTTCAGGTTTTGCAACTGCGCCGGATCGATACCCGGGAGAGAAACAAATGATCCTAACCGGTAAATTAACAGAAAGAACAATGTTGTCCCAATCCGCAACCTCAGGTCTTCAATCTTGTAAATATTCTTTAGGGTCTCTATAAATCGTTTCATTATAGTTTACAGTATTTCAGTGGTTCCTTCTAATTTTTCAATGGCTTCTTTGGCACTTTTTGAAAAAGCGTGTGCTTTAACAACAAGTTTGGCTGCGAGTGTACCACCACCAAGAATTTTAATTTTGTCGTTTTTTGATGCCATTCCGGCACCAACCAACGCACTTAAATCAATGGTTGTAACATTCCTTTTTTCGGCCAATTGCTGCAATACATCCAGGTTGATTGCCTTATATTCAACCCGGTTGATATTTTTAAACCCTGATTTAGGAACTACACGTTGCAAAGGCATCTGACCTCCTTCGAAACCTATTTTTCTGGAATATCCGGACCTGGATTTTTGACCTTTGTGCCCGCGTGTGGATGTACCTCCACGCCCTGAGCCCTGGCCTCTTCCAATCCTTTTTCCGCTTTTTGTAGAACCTGATGCAGGTTGTAAGTTACTTAAATTCATAATTTCAGCTATTTGAAATATTATTTAACTTCTTCAACACTTATTAAAAACCTCATTTTATTGACCATGCCCATAATTTGAGGCGTAGCTTCATGTTCAACTGTCTGGTGCATTTTTTTCAGGCCCAGCGACGCTAAAGTCGCTTTCTGGCTTTTGGTTGAACCGATGCTGCTTTTTACCTGAGTAATTTTTATTTTCGCCATAATGTGTTATCCTTTAAAAACTTTTTCCAATGAAACACCTCTGTGCTGTGCCACGGTGTAAGCATCCCTCAGTTCGAGCAATGCGGCCATAGTAGCTTTTACCAGGTTGTGTGGGTTTGACGAACCTTTCGATTTTGCAAGGATGTCGTGTACACCTACACTTTCAAGAACCGCGCGCATTGCACCCCCTGCCTTAACACCGGTACCCGATGTTGCAGGTTTTAACAACACGTTTGCGCCACCAAATTTGGCAGTTTGTTCATGAGGGATAGTCCCGTTAATTACCGGAATTTTTACCAGGTTCTTTTTAGCTGCGTCAACACCTTTTCCGATGGCTGTTGTTACTTCGCTTGCTTTTCCAAGGCCCCATCCTACAATTCCGTCTTCGTTACCTACCACAACGATGGCCGAAAAACTAAAAGTGCGGCCCCCTTTGGTAACTTTTGTAACACGGTTAATGGCTACCAACCTGTCTTTTAAATCCAGGTCGCTTGTTTTTACTTTTTTAATATCTTTCGCCATAATGTATTAGAATTTAAGGCCACCTTCGCGGGCAGCGTCAGCTAATTGTTTTACTCTACCATGGTATAAATATCCTCCCCTGTCGAATACAACCTCTGTAATTCCGGCTGCCAATGCTTTTTCAGCAATCAATTTGCCGACCATTGCTGCCTTTTGAGATTTGTTTCCTTCAGCTTTTTCAATATCCTTTACTTTCGACGAGGCCGAAGCCAACGTTACTCCCTGCAAATCGTCGATAATCTGGACATAAATCTGTGTGTTGCTCCTGAAAACGCTCAATCGCGGACGTTCGGCTGTGCCAGATACTATTCTGCGGACACGATTCTTAATCCTTGTACGCCTTTCTAATTTTGTTAATGCCATAATAATTAATTTTTCAAAAATTATTTGGATGCAGCTTTACCGGCTTTACGCCTTAATACTTCGCCCACAAACTTGATACCTTTACCTTTATAAGGTTCCGGCATACGGAACGACCTGATTTTTGCAGCAGCCTGTCCGATCAATTGTTTGTCGATACTTTTTAACGTAATGATTGGATTGCTGCGTTTGTCTGATACCGCTTCAACCTTTACTTCAGCAGGAAGCTGCAAATAAGTGTGGTGCGCATAACCGAGAACAAGGTCAATCACATTTTCGGGCAATACTTCGGCCCTGTAACCAACACCTACCAATTCCAACTTAATTTCGTATCCTTTGGAAACTCCAACAACCATGTTGTTTACCAAAGAACGGTACAGTCCGTGCAACGCTTTGTGGCGTTTTGTTTCGCCATCTCTCGTGAAATTAATTTTATTGCCTTCGTTCGACAGTTTAATTTCAGGATCGATTTGCTGCGACAACACACCAAGAGGTCCTTTAACGGTAACGAGGTTGCCCGCGCTAACGTCGATATTCACTCCTGATGGTATTTCTATGGGTAATTTACCTATTCTTGACATGACTGTTCCTCCTATTAATACACGAAACATAAAACTTCTCCACCAATATTCAGCTCGCGGGCTTCCTTATCGGTAATAACACCTTTCGATGTGGAAATAATTGCAATACCTAAACCATTCAAAACACGCGGTATATTGGTTGAGTCGCAATACTGGCGTAAACCTGGTTTACTAATGCGTTCCATCGCTTTGATTGCAGAAGTTTTTGTTTCCGGGTTATATTTTAATGCGATTTTAATATTTCCCTGGTATCCAACCTCTTCTTCAAATTTATAATTTAAGATATACCCTTTTTCTTTCAAAAGCCTGGTTATTTCTTTTTTTATACCTGAAGACGGAATATCAACCACACGATGTTTTGCCATGATGGCATTTCTAACCCTTGTCAGATAATCTGCTATTGGATCTGTTACTTTACTCATTTTTTCAAGTTCTTTAAACAATTACCAACTTGCCTTTTTTACTCCCGGGATTAAACCGGCAGAAGCCATTTCACGGAAATTGATCCTGCTGATTCCGAACTGGCGCATGTATCCTTTGGGTCTTCCGGTAAGTTTGCATCTGTTGTGCAATCTTATTTTCGAAGAATTTTTAGGTAACTTCTGCAAACCAACCCAGTCGCCTTCTTCTTTCAGTTTGGCTCTTTTCTCGGCATATTTCTCAACTAATTTGGCGCGCTTTACTTCGCGGGCTATCATTGATTCCTTAGCCATACTTAGTTCTTTTTTACGTTTTTAAATGGTAAACCTAATTCTTTCAGCAAAGCAAAACCTTCTTCATCGGTTTTGGCAGAAGTGACAAAGGTGATGTTCATCCCGTTGATTTTGTTTACTTTATCGAGCACAATTTCCGGGAACACAATTTGTTCTGGTACGCCGAGGGTATAATTTCCGCGCCCGTCCATTTTGCTTTCAATTCCGCGGAAGTCGCGGATACGCGGCAAAGCTACTGAAATCAAACGGTCGAGAAATTCATACATCTGGTCGCGACGCAATGTAACGCGCACGCCAATTGGCATTTTTTTCCTCAGTTTAAAATTAGAGATGTCCTTCTTTGATAATGTTTGCATGGCTTTCTGCCCGGCAATCATGGTCATTTCGGTGGTAGCGATTTCAATAATCTTTTTGTCAGCAATTGCTGCTCCTACCCCTTGGTTCAGAACAATTTTTTCTAATTTCGGAACCTGCATTACCGAAGAGTAATCGAACTCCTTCTTTAATGCAGGGATTATTTCTTCCTGATATTTCTTTTTAAGAGTTGGTACGTAAGCCATTACTTAATCTCCTCTCCAGATTTTTTGGAAAAACGAACTAATTTACCTTTATCATTCAGTCTGCGACCAACGCGTGTGGGCCCGGCTTTCGGGTCAACAAACATGAGGTTCGAGACATGAACCGGCGCTTCCTTCTCGACGATACCTCCCTGCGGAGCTTTCGCATTGGGTTTGGTATGTTTTTTCATCAGGTTGACACCTTCCACAATCGCCCTGTCGTCTTTTCTGATTACCTCGAGTACCCGGCCTTTCTGGCCTTTACTCTCGCCTGCAATCACAACTACAGTGTCACCTTTTTTTATGTGTAACTTTTTTTGCATTTTTCAGCTTTTTACGAATTACAGTACTTCTGGTGCAAGTGAAATGATTTTCATATTCTTTTCACGCAATTCACGTGCAACAGGTCCAAATATACGTGTTCCACGCATTTCGCCGGCGTTGTTCAACAGTACCACGGCGTTGTCGTCGAAACGAATGTACGAACCGTCAACACGGCGTACTTCTTTTTTCGTCCGGACAACAATTGCTTTTGAAACTGTACCTTTTTTTACATCGCTCCCTGGCATTGCACTTTTTACAGTAACCACCACAGTATCGCCTAAAGAAGCATAACGTTTTCTGGTTCCGCCTAATACGCGGATACAGAGAACAGTTTTGGCACCACTGTTATCGGCTACTGAACATCTTGATTCTTGTTGTATCATGATTACTTGGCTCTTTCAATTATTTCAACTAATCTCCAACATTTGCTTTTACTGAGCGGACGTGTTTCCATAATCCTTACAGTGTCGCCAATATTGCAGGTATTGCTCTCATCGTGGGCATGGAATTTTGTTGTCTTGTTAACGAACTTTCCATAGATTGGGTGCTTTACTTTACGTTTTTCGGCAACCACAATGGTTTTGTCCATTTTATTACTGACAACCACCCCGATTCTTTCTTTCCTGAGATTTCTCACTTTATTTTCTTCCATCGCTGAATTAATTCTGATTTTCATTTAATTCCCTGTTGCGAAGAATGGTTTTCATCCGTGCAATATTCCTTTTGCTTACTTGTATCTTCATCGGATTTTCAAGCGGGGAAACTGCATGAGTTAATTTAAGGCGAACCAGACTTTCAGATTCGGTCTGTATCCTTTCGGCGATTTCTTTGCTCGCCAGTTCCTTGATTTCAGATGTTTTCATAATTCACCTTTTTATTCTTCAACAAAATCACGTCTAACCACAAACTTGGTTGTAACCGGCAACTTTTGAGCTGCTAACCGTAAAGCTTCTTTGGCCATTGCAAATGGCACACCGTCGGCTTCAATGATTATACGGCCCGGTGTAACCGGAGCAACAAATGCTTCAGGAGCACCTTTACCTTTACCCATACGTACTTCGGCGGGTTTTTTGGTAATCGGTTTATCGGGAAAAATCCTTATCCATATCTGTCCTTGACGTTGCATATGCCGTGTTACTGCAACCCTGGCCGCCTCAATCTGGCGACCGGTTATCCACGCCTCTTCCAACGTTTTAATTCCAAACGAGCCGAAAGCTAACTGATTGCCTCTTTGGGCGTTACCTTTCATCTTTCCCTTTTGGACTCTTCTGAATTTTACTTTTTTAGGCTGTAACATCCTTCTATTTATATCAGTGTTAAACCACTATTTTCTTCTTCTACCGCGGTTTCTGTCGCCTCCTGCCGGAACATTTTTGGCTGTCCGGTTGGGCTTCTGGCCCACATTTGGCGAAAGGTCGCGATTTCCGTAAACCATACCTTTACAAATCCAGACCTTCACACCGAGAAGTCCGGTTTTGGTTAAAGCTTCAGCCAGTGCGTAGTCGATATCGGCACGCAAGGTATGAAGCGGGGTACGGCCATCCTTATACATTTCAGAACGGGCCATTTCTGCTCCGTTAAGCCTTCCTGAAACCAAAACTTTGATTCCTTCGGCTCCCATTCTCATGGTTGAAGCGATAGCCATTTTCACTGCCCTGCGGTAAGCAATTTTACCCTCGATCTGGCGTGCAATGTTGGTTGCAACGATTTTAGCATCAAGTTCAGGACGTTTGATCTCGAAAATGTTGATTTGAACTTCCTTACTGGTAATTTTTTTCAGCTCTTCTTTCAGTTTGTCAACTTCCTGTCCGCCTTTACCAATAATAATACCTGGGCGCGATGAGTGTACGGTGATGGTTATCAGTTTCAAAGTACGCTCTATAACGATTTTCGAAATACTGGCTTTTGCCAAACGTGCATTCAGGTATTCCCTGATCTTTTGGTCTTCAACCAGTTTATCGCCGTAATTGTCACCCCCGAACCAGTTTGAGTCCCATCCTTTGATGAATCCCAAACGATTTGAAATCGGATTTACTTTTTGTCCCATGTACTACTAATTAAGATTTTCTTCAACAACACTTTCTTTCCTGTCCACGTAAATGGTTACATGGTTCGAGCGTTTTCTGATCCGGTGTGCACGACCCTGGGGAGCCGGACGTAACCGTTTCAGAATTCGGCCTGAATCGACCATGATTTGTTTTACGTATAGTTCGTTGTCTTCCAAACGAACACCTTCGTTTTTAGCCTGCCAATTGGCAACGGCCGAAAGAAGTAGTTTTTCTACCCTGCCGGATGCTTCTTTCGATGAAAATTTTAATACATCCAATGCTTTGTTTACCTCCATGCCGCGGACCAAATCGGCTACAAGCCTCATTTTCCGTGGAGATGTAGGGCAGTTTCTTAAAACAGCAAAATATTGTTGTCTTTTTTCTTCTTTTCTTTTTTCAGCTGCTAGTCTTTTTCCGGCACCCATTGTCTCTTCTTTTAAATTTTATCAATTATGCCTTACCTCTTATTACCAGCATGACCCCTGAAAGTACGTGTCGGTGCAAATTCGCCCAGTTTATGTCCAACCATATTCTCGGTGATATAGACAGGTATAAATTTGTTTCCGTTATGTACCGCAATGGTGTGCCCCACAAAATCAGGAGAAATTACTGATG
>CAYWBV010000103.1:4399-12617 GCA_964455785.1 uncultured Maribellus sp. | reverse complement strand
AGACTTTTATTGAAGAGATGAAAGAGTATGAAAGTCAGGAAGGTGACCAGTGGCCCGAACTGATTATCATTGCGCTTCCCAACGACCACACGGCAGGAACACGTCCGGGGCTTCCCACACCGCGTGCTATGGTGGCCGACAACGACCTGGCCCTGGGGCAAATTCTCGAAGCCATTTCGAAAAGTAAATTCTGGAAAAACACAGCCGTTTTTGTGACCGAAGATGATTCGCAGGCCGGCTGGGATCATGTTTCTGCCTACCGTACCGTGGGGTTGGTGGCCAGTCCATATACCCGGTTCGACGAAACCAACCACACCAACTACAACCAGGTGTCGATGGTGCGCACCATGGAGCAAATCCTCGGCTTGCCGCCCATGAATGTGATGGACGCAACCGCCATGCCCATGTTCGATTGTTTTAACCCGGTTGCCGACACTTCTCCCTATATTTCCGTTCCGAATGAAATACCCCTCGACGAAATGAACAAAGAGTTGTCGCAATTAAAAGGGCCGGCGCTGCATTTTGCCAAAAAAAGCCTCGAACCGCAGTTCGATGGAGTGGACTCCGGGAACGACGACCTTTTTAACCGGATTATCTGGTTTGCCATGAACGGGAAAAAACCATATCCTGCCAAATACAGCGGCAGGGACGACGACGAGGATGACGATTGAAAAATCTGAAATACATCTGGTAACACGAAACAGAAAATAACAAATACGGTCTAAAACTTCGCCCGTGTAATATCAAAAAAAAAACGTTTGCCGGTGTGTGGCGAATGATTTTTAAAAAAGCGTATTCAAAGAATGGCGACCTGTTTGGATGCGCTTTTGTTTATAATCTTTTGTTGAAGTCTTAAACAAAATGCTTTTTTGTATGTTATACCGTTTTGTATCTTAACTTACACATTTGAATTTACAGGTATAATGCCGATTGATATTTGAAACACAAGAAAGAACGAAGTGAATTTATTGGGTAATTTCAAATACAAATCGGTATTAGGAAATGTGTTTGGATTTTGACAACATAAACCGTGTAGTTTACACACAGAAACCCATAAAGATGAAAGAAGAAATTGTTTTTAAAGGATTGAAGGGGAAGAATGGGATAAACGGGAATGTACATTCAGCAGAAAAGATAAACGGTTTTCACATTTTTGGCGACAATCATGTGGCCACTTCAGCAGACACCCCGCTGCGAAAAGACGCGTTCGTATTAAGCGACAAACAGAAGATACAAATCATCGAAGATAAATTCCGCGATATTATGGAGACCCTGGGGCTCGATTTAACCGACGACAGTTTAAACGGTTCGCCGCACCGCGTGGCCAAAATGTTTGTACAGGAAATATTTTACGGCCTGAACCCCGAGAATAAACCGAAAATATCGGTGTTCGACAATAAATTCAGATACGGCGAAATGCTGGTGGAAAAAAACATCAACCTGAATTCGTTCTGCGAACACCATTTTTTGCCGATTGTCGGGAAAGCGCACGTGGCTTATTTTTCCAGCGGACAGGTCATCGGGCTGTCGAAAATAAACCGTATTGTCGATTATTTTGCCCGTCGCCCGCAGGTGCAGGAACGGTTAACCGTACAAATTGCCAACGAGCTGAAACAGGTGCTCAAAACCGACGATGTGGCCGTGGTTATCGATGCAAAACACATGTGTGTTTCGTGCCGCGGGATTAAAGACGAAAGCAGCAGCACGGTAACTGCCGAATATTGCGGAAAGTTCAAAGACAAATCGGTGAGGGAGGAGTTTCTGAAATACCTTGAACTGTAGCCACTGGTTATCACGAACCCTCAACAGGTAGCGGTTTTTGCAGTCTGTTATTTTTTAATCCCGGTGTTTTGCCCGGTTGTCGTTGACAGGCGCCGGTTTACCGTTTGTACCCGACCGGCAGGCGTTGTTCTCCGGCCGGCAGCCAATAATTACTGACGGTCTGTCATTCAGAGGCGACCGGCAACCAATAATTACTGACGGTCTGTCATTTAGAGGTGACCGGCAACCATTTGCGAGTGCCGGGGAACGAGTTGGAAGTGCCCGGTAACCATTTGTACATGCCGGGGAACGAGTTGGAAGCGACCGGCTGCCATTTTTCGATGCGGCGCAACGGTTTTTAGTGAGCGGGTGACTCAAAGTTACCCGCTCACTATGTTTCCCACAATGCGGCGCAACCATTTTCCAGTGCGGCGGAACCATTTTCTGATGCGGCGCAGTCATTTCCCAGTGCGGCGCAACCATTTCCCAATGCGGCGCAATCGTTTTCCAGTGCGGCGCAGCCATTTCTTGATGCGGCGCAACCGTTTCTTGATGCGGCGGAACTGTTTTCCAATACGGCGCAGGCATTTCCTGATGCGGCGCAATGATTTTCCAATGCGGCGGCGTAGCTGGCAAGACAGGATTTCGATGTGCCTGATTCCTAATTGTTTTTTCCTCTGCGGTTCTCTATGTTCTTTGTGGTTAAACAGGCGGAAGACAAGTCAGAATCGCCCGGTTTTACAACAAGTACCGGTTTCGAAATTTGGACTGCAAATAAAAAGAGGGAGCCGGTTTGGTTTTACGCTTTGGTTTCAAAATACTGCTGCTGCATTTGAATGATCGCCTTTTTAAAATTGGGGAACTTTTCCCAAAGATCTTTTTGACAATCGTTTAACTCTTTACATTCAATACAGGCATCCAGTTTTTTACTGATGACGCATTGCCTGACATCGCACCTTTGAAGGCGGATGCCAACCGGTTTATCTTTGGTTTTGCATCCAAAACAGAATATTTTATCCGGGTTGAATTCGGCTACTCCAAACCGGTCATTCATCTCCCAGGTTTCGAAAGCTTTCCGTTTGAGTTCCGGATCGTTTTTTACCGAAGCTTCGAGGAACTGGCAGTCGGTAGGGCAGGTGTAGCCGCAATAGTTGAGTTTTTTCGGATCAGGACGTTCATTTTGCAGATGAGCGTACCCGGCGATGGCTGATATTTTCCCTGAAAAAAGGAGCGCACATCCGGCAACGGCGCCGGTACAGACAAAAGTCCTGCGGTTGTAACAGTTTTTCATTTTGGTCAATTTTAGGTGAAAGTTAATTGAATTTGTTATCTCATTTTGTGAGTATGACAAAACAATCAGCCAACACCCTTAAACCCGGATGGGATTGTATAAAATTTTTGACGAATGGGTTAACCGAAGTAGGTATAAACGTCGTGATAGTTTTTGGCTTCCATTAAATCGGCGCGCATTTTTGCTGCCCCCGGAAAGCTGTTCAGGTATATTTTATAAAAGCGTTTCAGGATGTTGAAGTTTTTTTCGCCGCTCCAGGTTTTTTCGAAAAGCCGGGTATGTTGAATGAGTTTTTCAATCCGCTCCTTTTCCGGAATTTCTGTTTTTTCAGGATTAAAAAACCATGGATTTTGAAAGATACCGCGGCCCACCATTACGCCGTTTGCCCCGGTTTCAGCAATACGTTCCAGGCCTTTTTCGTAGGAAAAAACATCGCCGTTGCCGTGTAGCGGAATTTTTGGGTTTATTTGATTTTTGAGCTGAACTGCCTTTTTAATTTCTTCCCAGTTGGCATCGCCTTCCGATTGCTGACGCTGAGTGCGGCCATGTAAAATAATGGCAGCCGGTTCCACCTCCAGCAATTGCGAAATCCAATCCTCTGTCTGATGTTGTTTAATCCCGGTGCGGGTTTTCACGCTCACCGGCAGATTTGTTCCTTCTTTGGTGGCCAGGATAATTTCTTTGGCCAGCGAAGGTTCGCCAATCAGTGCGCTGCACGAACCCTGTTTTACCACTTTTTTTACCGGGCAACCCATGTTGATGTCGATGCCGTCGAACCGGTAGTTTTCGGTAATATATTGGGCAACGTTGCGATAAACTTCGGGACTGCGGCCCCAAATCTGGGCCACCAGTTTAATGTTCAGCTTTTGCAAAAGTTCGCGCTCCGATTGGTTTACAATCAGCCGTTCCGAAACCCGTTCCCTGCCCACCGGGTGGTTCATTCCTTCCACCGAAGTGAATTCGGTAAAAACCACGTTCAGCTTTCCGGGCAAGGCCATGCCCGCAACAATCTCGCGGAAAACGGTGTCGGTAACGTCTTCCATGGGAGCGAGCGAAAAAACTGGTTGTTCAAAATCTTTCCAGAAATCCGGCATTTGTTTAATCTTTGTTTTGTTCTGCTTTTAACAGCGCCAGGCTTTTCCGGTATTTCCGGCTGTTGCCAAAAATAAAACGGTTTTCTGTGGATGAATTGTGTTTCCCTGATTTTTCTTCCGAACATTCCGGTGAACAACAGCCACTGTATTTTTTACGGCATTCGTCGCACTGGATGAAGAGCAGGTGGCAATGGTTGTTGGCGCAGTTGGTGTGTGTGTCACTGGGTTTTCCGCACTGGTGGCAGCGCGAAATTACCTGGCCGTTGACGCGTTCACCCATCCGTTCATCAAAAACAAAATTTTTGCCGATAAATTTCGATTCGAGGCTGGCCGCTTTTATGTGCCGGGCATATTCCAGAACGCCGCCGTGTAACTGGTTAACATCTTCAAAACCCTGATGTTTTAAATAAGCGCTGGCCTTTTCACAACGAATTCCACCGGTGCAGTACAGCAGAATTTTTTTGTCTTTTTGATCTTCCAGAAGGTCGGTTACCATTTCCAGTTCTTCGCGAAAAGTGTCGGCTTCCGGGCAAATGGCCCCTTCGAAACGGCCGATTTCGCTTTCGTAATAATTGCGCATATCTACCACTACCGTGTTTCCCTGCCCGACCAGGTGATGGAATTCCAGCCCCGACAGATGTTTCCCGACGTTGGTAACATCGTAGGCGCCGTCGTCCAATCCGTCGGCAACCAGTTTGGGCCGGACTTTTATGGTGAGTTTGTAAAACGATTTTCCATCGTCTTCAATGGCATATTTAACAGGGATATTTTTTAAGATTTCGTATTTATCCAATGTTTCCAGGAAGGTTTCAAAATGATGTTCCGGTACGCTCATTTGCGCGTTAATTCCTTCGCGGGCCACGTAAATACGTCCAAAACAATCGAGTGCAAACCAGTCGCGGAAAATGGAATCCCTGAATTCCTGCGGGTTTTCGAGGTAAAAGTAACGGTAAAAGGAAATGGTTTTCCGCTGAAAGGATTCTTCCGCCAGCCGTTTTTTTAACTCCTCCTTATTGATTTTGTTGTACAATTGCATTCCAAAACTTTCAAATTTGTGTGGCAAAAGTAGTGATTCCGCTTAAAAAGACAAAAGAGAGTTTTATTGTGGAGTGGAAATAAAAAAACCGGATAAGATTACCCGGGTTTTCTATTGGATACAAAATATTTTTTAATGCACTCCGATCGGGTCTGCGTTCCCATCCGGATCACCGGAAACATAACCATCGGTTCTAATATTCCCGAGGAGCAAAAGTCCGGCTGCATGTGGCGCTGCCATTGATGTGCCACTTAAAGTTGCATAACCGCCGCCTTTGTAGGTAGAATAAATTCCTGAACCCGGTTCACAATAATCGACAGGAGGATTTCCGTAATTGGAATAAGATGCCCAAAGATCTCCTGTCGCCATTGCCGAAATGGTGTAGATGTTGGGTGCATTGGCGCTTGCCGGAGATTTTGTAGTTGCACTGGTGCTTTCATTTCCGGCAGCGAGGGCGAATTTTATACCGGTTGCTGCTGCATTGATTACTGCTGTATTTAGCACGGTACTTAAACCTCCACCCAAACTCATGTTGGCCACATCGCCCGAACTGCCGTTTGCAGCTACGTAATTTACCCCAGCAATGATAGCATCATAAGTTCCGCTACCCCGTTTATTCAAAACCTTTACCGGCACAACCGTAGCGCCCGCGGCAACCCCGATTACACCAATCGTGTTGTCTATTGCAGCCACAATTCCTGCGCAATGCGACCCATGTCCGTTATCATCATCAGGTGATGTAACTCTATCCACAAAACTTTTTCCAAGTGTTACGTTTACATTCAAATCAGGATGATCCAAATCTATTCCGGTATCAATAATCCAGGCTGTTTTGCCAACTCCGCTGATTCCCCCTTTTACACGCGTAATTCCCCATGGAGTTGTTTGTGCTGGTGGATTAGGGGTTGGTTTTACCGGTTTTGCGTTGATTCTGAGTTCGGGTTGAATTAATGTGACAACCTGGTTTTCTTCGATGTATTTTATCGAAGGGTCATCCTGTAGTTTTTTCAACTGCCCGGGAGGAATTTTAACAGAAAAGCCCTGAACGGCTGATCCGTAAACATACCCGATTTCTCCGTCAGTAATTCCGGCCCTTTTCAGGATCTTTTCAGCAGCCGATTGTGCCGCTTTCTGTTTTTTTTCATATCCTTTTAACCCGGAAAGTTCGTTGTTTAAATCAGCATCGTTTACCAAAACAATATAACTCGTTTTCTCAACGTTCGCCGACTTCAGTCCTGGTTCGTCTGCCGGTTGTTCTTCCACCAGCGGCTCATTACATGCCTGAAAAACAGCAATCAGAAACACAAAAACAAAGGCTTTTAAAAGTAGTCTTTTCATTTCATTATGATTTTGAATTTTGTTCGCACAATTGCTGACACAAGTTACAAAATTGAAAAACAGAGATGATTGTTTTTGGGTTGTTTTTTTTAATTCCGTTTGACAAACCCACAATTCATCTATTGGAGCAAAAGTTCTACTTTCTTTTTAATTTCAGCAAACTCTTTTTCGTTAAACCCGACGGATGAAACAACAATATTCCCGTTTTTATCGACAATAAAATTTCGCGGAATATTCTGGTTGGCATAAATTGAAAAAACCTTTCTTTCCGGATCGGGATGAAATGGCATGGTAAATTTTTGCTCTGTTTTGAATTTGTTGATTTCATCCCAACTGTGTTCACGGCCGAGGATGAGCAGTACAAAATTTTTATTGTTTTTATAGAGATCAAAAATTTCCTTTTGCAAATGCGGGAGTTCGGCGCGACACGGCCCGCACCATGTCGCAAAAAAGTTGATCCATACTACCTTCCCTTTGTAATCAGAAAGTTTTGCAGTTTTTCCCGGCGCAATTTCAAACGTAAAATCGGGCGCTTTTTGCCCTTCTTTTACCAGCGTGAATTCGTCCTGGGCAAACAGGGTTCCTGTAAACAAAATAAAGATAGTTACCAAAACCAAATGTTTCATCATTTTAGTATTAACTGTCATTTCGACGACTTCGGAGGAGAAACCTGTTTTTCTATATCGGAAAAGATTTCTCTCTCGTTCCTCGTTCGAAATGACATTCTTTGTTAAACTTTTTCTCTTAAAAATATATTCACAGCGTTTTCAATTCTTGCGTTGATTTTTGCAATATCCGATTTTTTGAACGAATCGCCGGTGATGTTTTCATAAAGTTCGATGTAACGTTCTGAAACCGAGTCTACAAATTCGTCGCTCATCAACGGGACATTTTGGCCTTCTTTTCCCTGGAACCCGTTTTCAATGAGCCACTGGCGCACAAATTCCTTCGAAAGCTGTTTCTGCGGTTCGTTGGCGGCGAGTCTTTCTTCGTAGCCTTTTGCATAAAAATAACGGGAAGAGTCGGGCGTATGAATTTCGTCGATGAGGTAAATTTTGCCGTCTTTTTTTCCGAATTCGTATTTGGTATCCACCAGAATCAGCCCCATTTTTGCAGCAATCTCTGTTCCGCGCTGAAACAATTTTCGGGTGTAATCTTCCAGTTTTTGGTACTCTGCTTTGTCAACCAAACCCTGTGCAATAATTTCTTCACGCGAAATATCTTCATCGTGACCTTCCGAAGCTTTTGTTGTTGGTGTAATTATCGCTTCCGGAAACTTCTGGTTTTCACGCATACCTTCGGGCATCGGAATACCGCACAACATCCGTTTCCCGGAGCGGTATTCGCGCCAGGCGTGGCCGGTTAAATAACCGCGGATGACCATTTCCACTTTGTACGGTTCGCACATGTGCCCCACGGTAACATTTGGGTCGGGCGATGCGATTTTCCAGTTCGGGACAATGTCGGCAGTGGCATCCAGAAACTTTTCGGCAATCTGGTTCAATACCTGTCCTTTGTACGGGATTCCTTTGGGCAAAACCACATCGAATGCCGAAATACGGTCGGAAACCACCATCACCAGAAAATCGTCGTTGATGTTGTACACGTCGCGTACTTTCCCGTGATAGACACTTTTCTGTCCCGGAAAGTTGAAATCTGTTTTAGTTAATGCGTTGCTCATGATGATTTATTATTTAT
>CAYWBV010000103.1:1731-4299 GCA_964455785.1 uncultured Maribellus sp. | reverse complement strand
ATTTTTTTCAGGATTTTCAGGGCGTGGAGTAATCCTGACTGGCTTCTTCTCGGTAAATCAATCTGTGTTACATCGCCGGTGATAATAAATTTTGCATTCAACCCCATCCGGGTGAGAAACATTTTCAACTGGTTGATGGTGGTATTTTGCGCCTCGTCTAAAATGACAAACGCATTACTCAGTGTCCTTCCCCGCATAAAAGCCAGTGGCGCAATCTGGATAGTGCCGTCTTTCATATACTCTTCCAGTTTTTTTGACGGAATCATGTCCTGAAGAGCGTCGTACAGCGGTTGCAGGTAAGGGTCGATTTTTTCCTTTAAATCGCCGGGGAGGAATCCGAGATTTTCACCAGCTTCCACTGCCGGGCGGCTCAGGATTATCTTTTTGATTTCCTTCTTTTTTAGCGCTTTTACAGCCAGCGCAATAGCGGTATAGGTTTTCCCCGTTCCGGCCGGGCCGATAGCAAAAATCAGGTCGTTACAGAAACTTTCTTCCACCAGCCGCCGCTGGTTGGGGGTGCGGGCGCGCACCGGTTTGCCGCTGTTGCCGAACACAATAATATCGGGTTCCGAATCGCCGTTTTCTTCGAACGAAGAAACCCCGGTCGCCAGGATATGCAGGATAATATCGTCGGTAAGGATATTAAACTGAAAATAGTGATCGAGAATAAGGGCGAATTTTTTATCAAAAGCCTGAATTTCTTTCTCTTCACCCTGAATGTAAAGCGAATTGCCGCGGGCCGTAATTTTTATTTTAGGAAACAGGTTTTTAATCAGGTTGATGTTGGTATTGTTTACCCCAAAAAATTCCAACGGGTCGATTCCTTCCAAGTGTATCTGTTTTTCCAAGCGAAATATTTAATCGTTAATAAGCCTTTCAAAATTACAAAATAAATTGATTTTAATTGTGGATAACTTTGTCCCGCACTTTTTCAGCTAATTTTTAGGGAATCGTTAATTTCGGCGGATAAAAAAAACGGGATGGAGAAAAAGATAGAAGCTTTTAAAGAGCTGCTCGAAATCATGGACCAATTGCGGGAGAAATGTCCGTGGGACAGGGAACAAACCCTCGAATCGTTACGAAAACTGACCATTGAAGAAACCTACGAACTGGCCGATGCGATCATCAAAAACGATTTGTCGGAAATTAAAAAGGAACTGGGCGATTTGATGCTGCACATTGTTTTCTACGCCAAAATCGGGTCGGAAAAAGGAGCGTTCGATATGGGCGACGTTTTGGAAGGAATCAATAAAAAACTGATTTACCGCCACCCGCATGTTTTTGGCGATGTGGATGTTGACGGTTCGGCGCGTAAAGTGGAGGAAAACTGGGAAGCGTTGAAACTAAAGGAAAAAGGGGGAAACAAAAGGGTTTTGGAAGGAGTTCCGACAGCCATGCCCGCACTGGTAAAAGCCAACCGCATCCAGGAAAAAGCCAGCGGTGTGGGTTTCGACTGGGAATATCGCGAACAGGTGTGGGAGAAAGTAAAAGAAGAAATTAACGAACTGAGCCACGAAATTTCGGAAACCGACGAAGATAAAATGGAAGCCGAGTTTGGCGATCTCTTTTTTGCGATGGTGAACGCGGCCCGATTGTATGGTGTTGATCCGGAAACCGCGCTGGAACGTACCAATCAAAAATTTATCCAACGTTTTAATTATCTCGAAAGTAAAACCCTGATGGAAGGTAAAAGTCTGCACGATATGACCCTTGCTGAAATGGATGTGATTTGGGACGAGGCGAAGAAGATGGAGTAGGGAGTGGGCAGTTGCAGTCACAGAGGGTAATTTATTGCCAGGCGTTTTTTGATAGCTTTTTGCGCCAGTATTTATAAAGCAGGATAAGCAGTTCAAAAGTATTTCTTCCGTTTGACAATTTTCCTTCCCGGAAAATGTATATTTGAATTCAGTAAAGCCTAATAACAATGGAAAAACTAATCTTCGTAATTGTAATTTTTTTAATTGCTTCGTGCACTTCCCAACAAACATCCGATTCATCAAAAAAAACAAATTTAAAAACCACCCTCACCAAAACCGAACTTCGCGACAAAATCAAGGGCGGCTGGGCCGGGCAGGTGATTGGCTGCTCCTTTGGCGGGCCCACCGAGTTCAGGTACAAAGGTTCGATGATCAACGACTATCAACCCATTCCGTGGGACGAAAACCGCTGTTTGTGGTACTTCGAAAACTCACCCGGGTTGTACGACGACGTGTATATGGATTTAACTTTTGTTGATGTTTTCGAAAAAGAGGGTTTGGATGCACCGGCAAAATCTCATGCCCTGGCATTTGCCAATGCGGATTATATGTTGTGGCACGCGAACCAGGCGGCGCGTTACAATATTCTCAACGGAATTATGCCTCCTGAATCGGGGCACTGGTTGTACAACCCGCATGCCGACGATATCGATTTCCAGATTGAAGCTGATTTTGCAGGTTTGATGGCCCCCGGATTGGTGAATA
Organism: uncultured Maribellus sp.; assembly: GCA_964455785.1. GTDB lineage: Bacteria > Bacteroidota > Bacteroidia > Bacteroidales > Prolixibacteraceae > Draconibacterium. The sequence continues at coordinate 1,837 of CAYWBV010000103.1, read as the reverse complement.
CCGCATCGGAAATCTGTGATAAAGTGGGGCACATTATGAATTACGGCGATGGCTGGTACGGCGGTGTGTATGTAGCGGCCATGTATTCGCTGGCGTTTGTTTCGGA
>CAYWBV010000103.1:0-1631 GCA_964455785.1 uncultured Maribellus sp. | reverse complement strand
TATTCCAATATCCCTGAGTTCTGGAAAAAGGCTGTTTATCCGGTGGAAGAACTGGATTTCCGTTATACCGCCGTGTCGCTGAACGATGTTTATGAAACGGGGACAAAACACGCACTACAGGTACTTGCCAAAAATGGTGTCGATACAGGGGGCGATACCTTGGAAATCTCTGCCCCGGAAATAAAACCCGTTGCTTTGGAAGTAGGTTTTGAAGACCATTTCCCGGTTGAACGGAACGGAATCGGTAAAAACCTGTCGTCTGAAAATCCATCTGTCGAAGTTGAATTTACGGGGAATGGATTTGTGGTGACAGGTTCAGCACAAAAAACAAAAACGGAGGCGCCGGATGCCGAAATGCAGTTGGAAATGACGATTGACGGGGGAGTGGCGGAGTCTTTTGTGATGCCAACCGCTTTTGCAAAACGGCGGCACGAAGTGGCCTGGAAATACCAACTGCCCGAGGGGAAACACGTTGTAAAAATCACGTTGAAAAATCCGGCTCCCGGTTACAGGGTCGGCGTAAACGATATACTGGTTTATTCATCCCAAAAGATAAAAAATACCTGGAAAGGACAGTAGTATTTTTTCGTAATACATTTTATTGAGAACGTAGGACGTCCGTCGGTTTGAGTTTCACCCGCAGCAAATAATCGTCGGCAGTAATAAACAACGCTGAATAATCGTCATTAAAGGCGCAATTTGCGGTTGCCTCGCCTGTGAAAATGGTTCCGAGGTGTTCGCCTTCGGGCGTAAAAATGAGGACTCCACCGGGGCCGGTGGCAAAAATCCATCCGTTCCGGTGTACCTTCATTCCGTCGGGCAAACCCTTTAACGTTTTGGTTTGGGCGGTGACATCAAAGAAGATTTTTCCATTGTTCAGCAGCCCGTTTTCATCAATATCATAAACCATCCAGATGGCTTTCCCGGGGTCTGAATTGGCCACATACAGTTTTTTGTAGTCGGGCGAAAATGCAATTCCGTTCGGACGCGAAAGTTCGTCGGTCAGCAGGATGGTTTTTCCGGTTTTATCGATTTTGTAAACGCCCTGGAAATCCAGTTCTTTTTTCGGGTCGTCGGCATTGAGTTCGAGACCGTAGGGAGGATCGGTAAAGTAAAGTTCGCCGCCCGGGTGAAAAACAGCATCGTTGGGACTATTCAACTTTTTTCCCTGGTAACCCCCGATAACGTTTTATATTCGGCCTTCGGATGAGCAATTTCCGAAACCATTTTTGCGATTCTGCGGTCGCCGTGCTGGCAAAGGATTAGTTCGTTTTTGCCGTTTAACAGCAACCCGTTGGAACCGGGTTCGCCTCCTCTGTTTTCTTCTCCTGTGTAACCGGCAGGTTTCAGGTACAGTTTTATGCCGTCCTTTTCGGTCCATTCAAAAATGGAGTTGCGGGGGATATCCGAGAAAATGAGTTTGTTTTCGGACGGTAGCCAAAGCGGCCCCTCGGTCCATTCAAAACCTTCTCCAATTATTTCGACCTGAATTATATTCGGGATTATTTCCAAAAGTTTTGGGTTATTCATTATCAGTGCAGCATCCGGTTTATCACTCTGCGAAAAGCTTTCTGTCAGCAGAAAAAGCAAAAGAAAGGTGAACATGTTCTTTTTCATCTCGTTCTGTTTTA
>CAYWBV010000102.1:0-12623 GCA_964455785.1 uncultured Maribellus sp. | reverse complement strand
AACAAAAAACAATTACAGGTAAAGTTACCGACGCCGAAAGTGGCGAACCTTTACCAGGTGTTACTATTGTGGTGAAAGGAACCACAATCGGGACAATCACTAACTTTGACGGAGATTATTCCTTAATCGCAGAAACCGGCCAGACCCTGGCATTTTCGTACATCGGGTATACTGCGCAGGAATTGGTTATCTCAGGCGACAATATGATTAATATTCAACTGGTACAATCCATCGAAAACCTCGAGGAAGTGATTGTGGTTGGTTATGGTATTCAGAAAAAACGCGAGATTACTGGCTCTATCGCAAAAATTGATGGCAGAAATATTGAAGATAAACTTGCTTCTTCATTCGAAGGAACGTTGGCCGGGCAGGCCTCCGGGGTGAATGTAACATCCGGGAGCGGTATGGCCGGAGCCGGCTCAATCGTTCGGGTGAGAGGTGTTGCCTCCATTAACTCGGCAGGCGACCCTTTATACGTTGTAGATGGAATACCCATTACGAATGATATTTTTGGACTGGGGGGCCGGACCGGAGGAATGAACCTTAATCCTCTCGCTTCAATTAACCCCAATGATATCGAATCCATGGAGATTTTAAAAGACGCTTCGGCGACAGGTATTTACGGTTCGCGCGGTGCGAATGGCGTAATTATCATTACCACAAAGAAAGCAAAAGGGAAAGATCTTAAAATTGAATTCAGTACCAAACAAAGCATAAGCAATCCGACAAAAAAAGTGAATATGACCAATGCTGCTGAATGGCTTCAATTGTATCAGGAGGCTTGGGAAAATGACGGAAACACCGGTGTTCCGGAAGGGTTGTCCGGTGGATTAACATGGGAAGCAGCTCAAAAAAATAATACCGACTGGTGGGATGAAGTTACCAGAACCGGATTTAAACAGGAATATAATTTAAGCGCCAATTTTGGAATCGCAAAAGATCTAATTGCCCGGTTGGGCGGAGCTTATACCGATAACCAATCGTATTTGGTCGATAACGATCTTCAACGATTTAACGGAAATCTGAATTTAATTTATTCTCCTTCCGAAAAAATCAATGCCTCCATTTCATCCACTGTTGCAAACACTGCCACTGCGCTCCCGGGAAATCCTTGGGATGGTGGTTTGGGATCTGCAATGGGATATGCGCTCCCGATCTACCCTATTTACAATAATGACGGCACTTTTTTCAAAGGCGGCGGAAATTCAGGAAACCCGATAATGGTTAATAAACTAAGGGACGACAATAACGAGGAGTTCAGAGCCATTAACAGTTTGAACTTCATGTATGCCCCAACATCAAAACTCTCTTTCAGTTTTAGTGGTGCCCTTGATTATATGGACTTCAAAAACTATGGGCTGGAACAGGGAGCCATGAGAACTTCAGGGTTGGATTACCGCTGGCAGAACAACCGAAAAGTATATAACTGGAATTACAACATTGTAGCGAATTACGACTTTAAACTGGATAATGAAGACCATGATTTAAAGGCTATGCTGGGGCACGAACTCCAGGAATCGCTCACAACCGGGTTGAATACCAATTGGGATGAAAGCCGCGAAGTTGTTGAAAGTGCAGAAGAATTGAGGGACGAACACTGGAGATTTATCAGCTTTTTTGGCCGAATGAACTACATGTACAAAAACCGGTATATTGCTCAGGGAACGTTGAGAACCGACGGTTCTTCACGTTTTGGGAAAAACAACAAATATGGATATTTTCCGACGGTTGCACTGGGCTGGATTATGACTGAAGAAGATTTCCTGAAAGAGAGCAGATGGTTATCATTTATGAAACTGAAAGCAAGCTACGGTGTGACCGGAAACTCCAATATTCCAAATTATGAGCACATTGGAACATACCGGCTTTCAACTACCGATAACCAGAAATACAACGATTTCCCTATCCGGTATCCTGAGAAATTTGAAAATCCTGATTTAAAATGGGAAACTACAAAAAGTTACGATTTAGGTTTTGATGCACGGTTTTTCGACGGAAGAATCTCAACCGAAGCAGCTTACTATTTCAAAAAATCGGAAGATGTTTTTATCAATGTTGCAATAACTTCAACCTCAGGTTATGGCAGCCAGTGGCAAAACATTGCAACTATCGAAAACGAAGGCTTTGAATTCAGCATTACCACTCAAAACCTCGTTGGAGATTTTGAGTGGGATACACAGTTCAACATTACTACACTGAGAAACGAAGTAACCGATGTGGGTGGGTTAACCACAGAAGAAATAGGCGGCGGAACAAACGACACCCGTATTTTAAAAGGATACCCGGTTGGAACTAACCGCCTGGTAAGATTTTCAAGAATTGATCCTGCAGACGGCCGTCCAATCTACTTAGATAAAGAAGGGAACGAAACAAAAACCTACAAATTTGAAGGTGAAGAAGGTTATGCTGTGCCGGCGGGCAAAGTCATTCCTGACTTCACAGGTGGTTTTACCAATACATTCCGGTATAAAAACTTCGAATTAAGCGGGCTTTTCACCTTCAGTGTCGGCGCCCAGATTTACGACTCCTCGTCAAAAAGACAGATGGGATTAGCCTCTGACTGGAACTTCAGAACCGATATTTTCGATCGCTGGAGAAAACCCGGTGATATTGCAAAATACCCAAGAATGTCAACCGAGGGTTCAACCTACGGAAAAGACGGGGAGCAGTGGTTCAATTCTACCATGTGGTTGTTTGACGGAGATTACCTCCGGCTGAAAAACCTTACCCTTACTTACAATATCCCTCCGCGGGCTTTAAAAAATTACGGAATTTCCACTGCAAGAGTATTTGTGGCAGGCACCAATTTGCTGACATTTACAAAGTATCCGGGAGCTGACCCTGAAGTAGCCAGGGACCACGACGATCCGCGGGACCGTAACATGAGCGCCAACGTAAGCTTCCTAACCCCTCCCCAGGAGAGAGTAATCACCTTTGGTTTAAATGTTTCATTTTAAAGATTTACACTGATGAAAAAAAGATATTTGATATTTATGTTTATTATCGGGACGCTATTTTCAGGTTGCGAAAGTTTACTTGAAATCGACCCGGTAGATGAAGGAGTTATTCTTGAAGCCGACGCCATTCAAACGAAACAGGATCTTCAGGAGTTATTAAATGCAGCTTACGATGTAGTAAACGGGTTCTATGGAGGACGTTTTCAAAGAACTTCGGAGCTGCTGGCCGACAACGTGGTTTTACGTGACGGGATTACCGATGAAATGGTAAACATTTATAAACGCTACACCACCGGTTATTTCACCGACAACGAATCCTACGAACAGGCATACATTTGTATTCTTCGCTCAAATCTGGTTTTGGAAAACATCGAAAATATTGATGGATTGAGTACCGAAGAATCCGAAAAAATGGCAGCGGAAGCAAAGTTCCTCCGCGGAATTGCCCATTTTGCAGTGGTACGGTTATTTGCACAACCTTTTGGATATACAACCAACAACGACCATCCCGGTGTAGTTATTAAAACAAATTCGAAGGTCGAACTGTTGCCTCGCAATACCGTTGCCGAAGTTTACCAGCAAATTATTGCCGACTTAACAGAAGCAGAAAGCGGGTTGCCGGAAAGCAATTCAAACTTTGTGTATGCAACCAACTGGTCAGCCAAAGCTGCGCTTGCGCAAGTCTATTTTCAAATGCACGATTACGATAATGCATATACAAAAGCCAATGAAGTTATCAATAGCGGAGTTTTTACTTTTGTTACCGATTTTGACGACTACAGCTCCAATACAACGGAAGCCATTTTCAAACTGGTTTCCAACGAAACTTCCGGGAAAAGAGTAGGAAGCGACTTTGGCGTCTACAGATCAGATGGCACAAACATTCCGAACATTCGTGTTGCTCCCGATGTCTATAAAAATGTAATCAAAGCCGGTGCGGGCGACCTGCGTGTTGACGGATTTTATAAGGTTTTTAATCCGGGAGAAGCTAATGAGTATGTAGCTTTCACCAAATTCAACAATGAATTTCCAGTCGTTCCGGTATTCCATCTTACTGAAATGAAACTTTTGCGTGCCGAATCAGCCATGTTAAAAACGTCTGTAGATAAACCCACCGCTATTCTTGATGTAAACGATATCAGGGAAAGAGCTTATGGCGGCGCTTCAAAAAACCTGCTTGAAACTGCCGATAACACAGCGGTATTAAATGCCGTCCGGACAGAACGACGTCTTGAGTTGATGGGCGAAGGTTATCGTTTGTATGATCTGAAACGCCGCGGTGCAGCCGGAGAAGATATTGTAATCAGAGGCGTTGAATGGGACTATGTTGGGCTGGTTATCCAGTTCGGTGCTTCCGAAGCGAATGAAGTATTTATTGCCAATCCAGAACCGAATTAAAAACAAATTAACAATGAAAAAAATAATATCAATATTGTTTTTATTTCTGCTGATTTTTTCCTGTCAGCAAGATGAAATTCCACCCATCGGTGAAAAAACTGACTATATTTCCATGTTGTCGGGGACATGGAACATGGTAAAGTTCATACAAATCGATGCTGATGCCGAAGCAAAAGGATTTCCCGCATATGCAACCGAGAAAGATTTGACCGATGTATTTCCGGGTCATTCCTATACCGGTTTCTCCATCACGTTTAATGCTGACGGAACATTCTCTACCAGTAAGGGAGCGTCGTACATGCAAATGCTGGCCAGCGGAACCTGGGCGGTTGACGATGAAGAATATCCTTCGGCCATTGTATTGACCAGCGGAGCTGTAACGCAGAATATTTCTCTGGGAAGCCTGGCCGATGTTATCGTGGGTAAAGTTGAATTCAAGGAAGAAAGAAAACAACCCGAAACAGACAAGGTCAAAATAAAATATGTTTATTCTCTTACTAAAAATTAGAGTATCATGAGAAAAATAATAATCCTGATAATAATTATACTGGGAACTTTTGGTCTGAAAGCGCAAAATGCCGCGCCTAAGTTTACAGTAACTCCCTCAGAAATTGATGCCTTAACTGAAAATGTAACCATTGTATTCGACGTTACAGGATCGGCCGTACAAGGACTTACTGATGTTTATATTTGGGCATGGGCTCCGGGATTAAACCCGCCGGAGTCTTTGCTCGATTACGACGAAGGCTCTCCAAACTGGGGAAGTATTTCCCCGAATGCAAAACTTACACCCGTGGAGGGCGATCCTAACAAATTTATGCTGGTCCTTCCGAAAACAGTAACCCGCGCAGGAGTTGAAGTTACTTTTAACAATGTGGCCGAATTATTTGGGGTTGGCGATACGCCCGGAAAAATTAAGGAGTTCGGATTTCTGCTCCGTTCTCAGGACGGAAGTAAAGAAACCCCCGGAAATCTGGCCACTTCGGTTACTTTATTACCGCTCGAATTTGAACCTTCCTACTTCAGGACTTTCCCGGCAAAAATTTCGAACAAAGATGTTGTAACCGCCTATCTGAATTTAAGCCTCATAGAATCTTCGGAAGATCAAAAACTGAAGATAGCCGGGAATATTAAAGCCAGTATCGTACTGCTTTCGGAAAACGACACCCCTCTGATAGAGGTTGATGATGTCGAAACTATTTTTACTGACGAAAAAGAATATGCCTGCTCTTTTCTTTCCTCAATGCTTGGAGAATTTCCGGAAGGAACTTCCATTGACGATGTAACAAAATGTCAGATCGTTTTTTCGGGTGAGGTTTACAAACCGGATGGTTCAACGGAAATGGTTGAAACCAGAGTTTTTGAGTTCGAATTTCAACCGTATGAATAATCCATACAAATAAAAAAAATTGAAAGGTTATGAAAAATTGGATAAAATATACATTCTTCCTTGCTCTTACAGCAATGTTGCCGTCGTGTATGGAAGAAGTTGGCGACTTTACGGTAAACGGGGAGGCAATCACCGGCTTCGAACTGACAAGTCCGGAGAATAACGATACCATTAAAATAAACACGGGCGCGCTGACTGAAACCCACGTTTTTAGCTGGGAAGAGACTGAATCTGGTCTTGGCAGTCCTATCGTTTATACGATTCTTTTTGACAGGGCTGACGGTGATTTCTCGACCCCAATCTGGTCGAAAACTTCTGACAGTGCGGGTGCTGAAACAAAAGCAACATTAACTTTTGATGAATTAAAACAGATTTACACAACCGCCGGGGCGTCGGGTGTAGTTTCAGTAAAATGGAATGTTAAAGCCGAAAACGGATCGCCCAATGTTAAAATGGGGCAGGTTGCCAGCTTCGTAAAAATTGCTTTAAGTGCCGATGGCGTCAGCAATTTCCAACTGATGAGTCCGCCGGATCAAAGTGTACTTTCATTCGACGGGACCATGGAAAACGAAGTTTTCACTTTCGACTGGAACGATGCAACAGCAACTTCAGGAAGTTTGACCTACAAATTTTACCTCGACCTGCTTGACGGAGACTTCTCCGCACCTCTGCTGACGCTCGATGCCGATGACGAAGGCGCTGCAAGCCAGGTATCGAAAACTCATGGTGAATGGAAAACATTACTCGAACAGAATAACATAGAGGAAGGCCCGTATAAATGGACTGTTAAAGCCATCAGTTCCGATTTGGAATGGATGAAGGATGTGTTTGAAGTCTATTTTGAATTTGTAAACTGGAAAAAGCCCATTTATATTGTTGGTGCTGCTACGTCGGTTGGATGGGATATCAACAATGCACTGGAAATGAACTTTGTCGCGCCAAACGTATGGACCGGTGTGTATGAACTGAAAGCAGGCCAGGATTTTAAATTCTTCCCTGAGAAAGGAAGCTGGGACAACGGAATCGGGGCCGACAGGTTTGAAAAATTCATCGGCTGTTCGGATCCGGGTAATGGAAATATTACCAATACGGGTACTACTGACGGATTCTATTTTGTTATTGTTGATTTAAACACAAAAACAGTTACCGTTTCTGACGGACCGAAAATCCTGGGCGGATCTGTCATTGCCGACTGGAATACTGCCAATGCCATTCCGTTACAGATGGTGGAAAATGGTGTTTACGACACCTACCAGTATATTACCGTTGACGGCTACGGCTTTAAATTCGTTCCGTCGAATGCCGGGTGGGATGGCGATTTTGGTGCCAGCAAAATTTCAGAAGGGTTTCTGGATCAGGCCGACGAAAACAATCTTACAGTAGAAGCCGACGGTTTTTACCGCGTTAGGGTAAACATGAATGATTTCTCGTATTCGGTGGTCGAAACCAGTTGGGGAATTATAGGTTCGGCTTCGCCGGGTGGATGGAGTGACGATACCAACATGTCGTTCACAGCCGCAAAAGGAGAATATACCTGGAGCGCAGATATTACTTTAGCCGATGGAGAAATTAAATTCCGCGCCAACGATGGATGGGATATCAACCTTGGCGATAACGGCGCTGATGGTTCTCTGGAATACAACGGTGGAAATATTGCCGTATCAGCAGGCAATTATCACATCGAACTTATTTTGAATTCAGTAACCGGGTTTACGTATACCATTACTGCGAATTAGTTTACAAAAAATATAATCAAAGGGTTGCCTGGTTTATCAGGTAGCCCTTTGATTTTTAAATCTTTGAAAAATATCGCTACATGACAAAATGGATTCTCTCTGTTTTTTTGCTGCTGAATATTTTCCAGACGGGTACTGCCCAAATTACCACCGAACCTGAGTTCCCGGTGGCGTCGCAAGGTGTTACCATTAGATTCAATTCGGCTGAAGAAAACCATTTGGGATATTACACAGGTAATTTGTATGCACACACCGGGGTGATTACTGAAGGAAGTTCGGATTGGAAACATGTAATTGGCAATTGGGGAAACGAAACCAACCAGCCCAAACTTACGCACCTTGGAAACGGAATCTACGAACTGAAAATGACACCGGACATCAACACTTTCTATTCGGTTCCGGCTGGCGAAAAAGTGATAAAAATGGCCTTTGTTTTTCGTACCGCCGACGAATCGAAACAAACCGCCGACCTTTTTGTGAATGTATATGAAGAAGGTCTGGTAGTAAAAATAACCGAACCTGCAACCACTCCAATCCTTCCTAAAAACAAAGCAGTTACCATTTCTGCAAGCTCCTCATTGGAAGCTGACCTAAAACTCTACCTCAACGAAACACTGTTGTCCCAAACCTCAGGGAAAAGTATTTCAACCTCTCACACCTTTACCGAAAGCGGCAGTTACCGGCTGATTGCCACAGCCTCTTCCGGCGATGAAACGGTAACCGATTCCATGTCGGTTTTTATTCGGGAAGATTTAATTTCAGAAAATAAACCCGCCGCTTATAAGAAAGGGATTAACTACCCCGCCGACACCTCGGCCGCACTGGTTTTGTGGGCGCCGCTCAAAGAATTTGTTTTTGTGCTGGGCGACTTTAACGACTGGCAGCCCGACAATAATTTCCAGATGAAAAAAGATGGCGATTTTTTCTGGATCGAAATACCCGGCCTTCAAAAGGGAAAAGAATATGCTTTTCAGTACTTCATCGACGGCGAAATAAAAGTGGCCGACCCGTACACCGAAAAAATTGTTGACCCATGGAATGACTCTTACATTGAAGACGAGACTTATCCCAATCTTTTGGAATATCCTGAAAATAAAACCGAAGGAATTGTTTCGGTGCTTCAGCCCGGACAGGAAGAGTATGAATGGGAAGTGAATAATTTTCAAATTCCGGATAGAAACAAAATGGTGATTTACGAACTGCTCATCCGCGATTTTACGGAAGAGCATACTTACAAATCAGTCATCGAAAAACTGGATTACCTGGAAGATCTGAATATTAACGTTCTGGAACTGATGCCTGTGAATGAATTTGAAGGAAACTCAAGTTGGGGTTACAACCCGTCATTCTATTTTGCCCCCGATAAATATTACGGACCAAAAAACGAACTCAAAAAACTCATCGACGAGTGTCATAAACGCGGAATTGCCGTGGTTATCGACATGGTGCTGAATCACAGTTACGGTCAAAGTCCGTTTGTACAAATGTACATGGACAACTGGACCATAACGGCAGAAAATCCCTGGTACAACATTTCGTCGCCCAACCAAACCTATTCGTGGGGTTACGATTTTAATCACGAAGCGGAGGTTGTAAAAGAACTGGTGGACAGCGTGAACAGTTTCTGGATAAACGAATACAACGTGGATGGTTTCCGGTTCGATTTTACCAAAGGATTTACCAACACTCCCGGCGACGGCTGGGCGTATGATGCCCCGCGAATTGCCATTTTGAAACGGATGGCGGATGAAATTTGGAAACGAAAAGAAAATGCAATTGTTATTTTGGAACATCTTTCGGTAAATACCGAGGAAAAAGAATTGGCCAATTACGGAATATTTTTGTGGGGAAACATGCACGGGTACTACCGCGAAGCCGCAAAGGGAAATACCGGTGGCTCCAATCTCAGCGAAAGTATTTATTCATACCGGGGCTGGAACGAACCCAATCTGGTGAGTTATCCTGAAAGCCACGACGAGGAGAGGATTATGGTGGACTGCCTGAACAGCGGGTTTTCAGACGGAAACTACAACGTGCGCGAACTTTCCACAGCACTCGACCGCGTTGAACTGAACTCGGTTTTTCACCTGCTGCTGCCCGGCCCGAAAATGATTTGGCAGTTTGGCGAAAGAGGATACGATTTTTCTATCAACACCTGCGAAGACGGAAGTGTAAGTAACGACTGCCGCACTTCTCCAAAACCGTCCCACTGGGATTACCTGGAAAATACCGGGCGTACCGATGTATTTCAGGTGATGGCGAAACTGAACTTTTTAAAGCAGAACTACGAAGAGTTTTATTCCGGCGCTTTTGAATACAGTTTGTCGGGAGCTGTAAAATCATTCCGTTACAACCACAACGGGAACCACATTTTTGTAATGGGAAATTTTGGCACACAGGATATTACCATCAACTTCGCCTTCCCGAAGGCCGGGAAATGGCACCTCTTTTTTGAAAATGATTCGGTGGAACTGACTTCGGCAGATCAACTGCTGACATTAAAAGCCGGAGAATACCGGATCTATTCCACACGCCGGTTCGAACAGCCCACAGTGATTACCAATATTTCAGAAAAGACTGTTCAGAAAGAGAGTATCCAGATTTACCCAAACCCAGCAACCAATGAAATAACAATTCGTTCAGGTAAACCATTTTCACAGGTTAAAATTATCTCACCGGCAGGACGCGAAATAGTTCGCCTGAACTCAGGAGGGAAAACCGTTGAAAAACTGAATCTTATACACTTTGCTCCGGGAATCTACATTATCCAGGTAAAAACCGACCATCAAATTTTTAGCAAAAAACTGATTATACGTTAATTCAGGGAGAAAGGAAAACAAATCCGGTTACCTGCCCGAAACGGCAAGAACCGGATTATTTTTATCTATGATTTTTCTCTTTACCATAATACTGCTTCGGATGAGCAAATCAACCCAAAAAACAGGACAACCTGTCAATCGAAGAAGGATCGCTGTTTACTCCAATATCGTTTCAATCTGTTCAAGTTCTTCTTTGGTAAATTCCTTTTTACGGAGCATTTCCACATTGTCGTCGATTTGGCTCACTGAACTGGCGCCGATTAAAACCGAAGTAATCCGTTTATCCTTCAAAACCCAGGCAAGAGCCATCTGTGCCAGCGATTGTCCTCTCTGTTGTGCAATTTCGTTTAACCTGACAATTTTATCGTGGGCTGTTTCCACATGTTCTTTTTTCAGGAAAACTTCACGTGTTGCACGCGATCCTTCGGGTATCCCTTTCAGGTAACGATTGGTGAGTAGGCCTTGTGCCAGCGGCGAAAACGGGATACAACCAATTCCTTCTTCTTCCAGCACATCGAGCAAACCATCTTCCACCCAGCGAACAAACATCGAATATTTAGGTTGGTGGATAAGACAAGGCGTTCCCAGTTCCTTTAAAATCAGGGAAGCTTTTCGGGTCATATCCGCCGGATAATTTGAAATTCCGGCATACAAGGCTTTTCCCGAGCGGACAGCCTGGTCGAGCGCCATCATGGTTTCTTCCAGCGGCGTTTCAGGGTCAGGACGGTGCGAATAAAAAATATCCACATATTCAAGCCCCATCCGTTTGAGACTTTGGTCGAGGCTCGAAAGCACATATTTACGGCTTCCCCATTCCCCGTAAGGGCCGGGCCACATCAGGTAACCAGCTTTGGTTGAAATAATCAGTTCGTCGCGGTAGGCCGAAAAGTCCTGTTTTATTATTTTCCCAAAATTTTCTTCAGCCGAACCCGGCGGCGGGCCATAGTTGTTGGCCAAATCGAAATGGGTAATACCGAGGTCGAATGCGCGGTGGAGCATTTCCCTGCCGTTTTCGAGAACATCAATCCCACCGAAATTATGCCACAGCCCCAGCGAAACGGCAGGTAGTTTTAGTCCCCACTTTCCGCACCGGTTGTAAAGCATGGTGTCGTACCGGCTGTCGTTTGCAATGTAAGTCATGTTTTATCTGTTTTATAAGTATCAATTTTCGTGCTTCCCGGCTCTCTCCCGGTTGATTCAGGTAAAGATACATTTTTTGATATTGTATTTCAACAGTCCGCTTTTATGTTGATGTGTGACCGTCCTCAAAAATCGGGGTGCAAATCAACCATCGTCCGATAGGAATTCCTGAAATGATATTTCAGCTTTTACAACCCGGTAAATCAGTCAAAATAAAAAACGCTCCATTAAAACATACCCTATCTTTGTTGCCATTACTACAAAACCAAAAAATATTATAAAGCAGAGAAGGTAGTTTTTTCAACGCTAAAATGGGGCAGATTAAAAAAATCTCCCCATTTTGCGTTTTAATCATTTCCACACGTTTCCCAGCCTTCTTTTTTACAAACATAAAGCGGCTCATAAATCAGAAAATACAAGGTTTTGAATTGGTTGGAACAAACCTGAAGAATTAATTTCCGGGAATGATTTAAAATAATTCTAAATAAGTTCTTTCAATTTTGGAATACATGTGTTACCTTTGTCCCGCTACGTGGAAAGATTTGAGATTGATTGCAACCACATGAAAAAAACGCTAAAACAATCATGCTTTTTTCAAAATTTCAATCAAAACATCCCGGAGTCTAAATTTTCAATGTTGAACCTGCTGAATGATTTTCAGCAAAAAGTTAGGGATTATGAATTATTTGTTTACAAGTGAATCGGTTTCGGAAGGCCACCCCGATAAAATATCCGATCAGATTTCTGATGCACTTTTGGATCAGTTTCTGGCATTCGATGCCAACTCGAAAGTGGCTATTGAAACGCTGGTAACCACCGGCCAGGTAGTTGTTGCGGGCGAAGTAAAATCGCAAACCTATGTTGATGTGCAGGAAGTAGCGCGCGGTGTTATTAACCAGATTGGTTATACCAAAGGCGCTTACCGTTTTGAAGGCGACTCGTGCGGAGTGCTGGTTGCCATTCATGAACAAAGCCCCGATATTAACCGGGGGGTTGACAAAACTGATAAAAAGGATCAGGGCGCGGGAGATCAGGGTATGATGTTCGGCTATGCCTGTAAAGACACCGACAACTACATGCCGCTTCCGTTGGAACTGTCGCATGTTATTCTTCAGGAACTGGCTGTTGTGCGCCGCGAAGGCAAAGTAATGACCTACCTCCGTCCCGACGCCAAATCGCAGGT
>CAYWBV010000101.1:6585-12684 GCA_964455785.1 uncultured Maribellus sp. | reverse complement strand
TGTCGAAACGGCAAATGTTTTCAAGGTTTTCCAATTCAACAGGCAGCGGGCCAACCAGTTGGTTGTGACTCAAATCCAGAGTCCGAAGATTGGTCAGATTTCCGAGCGTGGCTGGAATAGTTCCGGTTAGGTTATTTTGTTCCAGATTAAGATGTCGAAGATTGTTTAAATTACCTAACTCCTCAGGAATAGCCCCCGAAAGCAAATTTTTGTCCAGAAATATTGCTTCGAGATTGGTTGCGTTTCCAATTTCAGGAGGAATACTTCCGTCAAGACGGTTGCCACTTATTTCCAAATATTTAAGATTGGTTAACTGGCCCAAATCAGAGGGTAATCCTCCGGTCAAATTATTATTTCCAAGCGATAGATATTCCAAACTTGTCAATTCTCCCATCCATAAAGGCAAATTTCCTGAAATATTGTTGTCAAAAAGAGACAATCCTTCCAGGTATGTTAAGCCTTTTAGTTCTTTGGGCAAAGCTCCTGCAACATTCACTGAATCCAGAGTAAGCTTGCGTACATGGCCATCTCTAACCAAAATTCCTGCCCACTCAGCAACAGTGCAAGTAATTGTGTCGAGCCAGTTTTCTTTGTACTTCCAGTTGTCGCCTCCATTCAGAGTATAAAACTTTTCTAATGCTTTGTATTCAGAGAGCGAGACGCCGGCACCATGTATATTGTTAACTTCGACAGAAACAGGATCGCTTAAAATCGTTAAATTCTCGACCAGCGAATTTGTAATCTGGCATCTGTAGACAGCTTCGTCAGAAAGCTGGACGTTGCCTATCACCAAGATTGAATCATTTGCACCAGAGATCGGATTTCCATTTTTTGTCCACTGGTAAAAATCGTGTTCACCTGCAAGATAATTTTCAAGTTTTAGGGTGAAATCTGCACCGGGTTCAAGAAGAATAGATTGATTTGTAACATTGAAGGGATATTGATAATCATATATAAAATTTGTCAGACCCCATGATTGAACGGTTTCAATATCGTTGAAAAAGAATTTATTACTTTTTATACTCAGAAAGAGCAATGATTTTAATTCAGATAACTCATCAGGAATAGCTCTTTCAGGATTGACATCTCCGTCAATGAAAACAGGTCCAAGCGAATTATATTCCAGGGCTAATATTTGTAGTTCAGTTAAATCCTTGAAACTAACAGGAATTGAACCATACAACCGATTTCTGTTCAGTCCTAATGTTTCCAGTTTTGAAAGGTTCCCCAAGGAAATAGAAATTTCTCCATACAAATTATTATTATATAAATCTATAACGGTAATATTTCCATTTGTAACGGTAACTCCAAACCAATCAGCAACGACATGATTTATTGTATCAAGCCAATTGGAATTGTTTGTCCAATTGTTTCCGTTTGTAGTATTGTAAAGGCTGACCAATGCTTCATATTCCGATCGTGGAACTCCTCCTACTAAATCTTTGACTGTAACGTGTTTGTTATACGACTGTAATGTTAATTCTGCGACATTGGGGTTTGTAATTTTTACATAGTAAGTTCCGGAATCGTTAAGGGTCGTATTTGTTTTGTCATAGAAATAGTTTGTTGCTCCATCTATTGGAAGATCATCTTTGTACCATTGAAAAAAATCACCAGGGGACGTATAAATTGTATTAATATCCATTTCAAGAATATCACCCGGATTTAATACCAATTCTTCCGAAAAATCTATTTTCTCCTGAGGAGAATAACTAAGATTACCCGAGAGATTGTTGTAAAAATGCAAATTTTGAATGTCGGTTATATGTTTAAAAATGAAGTTGTTGTTTTCAATATGTAAACTTGTCAGATTTGATAAACTGTCCAAACTGTGGAAGTTTGCATCCATGAGTTTGTTCCCGCTAAGGTCGAGTACTTTCAGTTGAGGCATTTGGAGTGGATTTTCAAAAACTCCTTCCTGCAAATTATTATTGGGCAGTTCAATCCTTGTTACATGTTCGTTTTCAACCGTTATTCCAAACCAGTCGCCAACCGATGAATCTACGGTATCCAGCCAATTCGTATTGTTTGTCCAATCTTCGCCGAGTGTTGAATTGTATAAGTCCACCAAACAATTGTATTCCGAGATGGGTATTCCTGAGGTTGCCTTATTTTCGTTAAGAACTGCCAATCCGTGATTTGTCCCGATCCATTTTGACCCATTTTTATCAATTGTCCAGTTTTCATTAGAGATGGTTGTTTGGGATTTTAAGTTTTGAGTTATCTCTTTATCGCTCTTCTTCCAGAATTTGTTTTGAACGGATAAAACATGCGGGTTGTTTTTGTCCGCATTCAGACTTTGTTCAGAGAGAGTTAACTCTCCGGAACCATACCCTAAATCAATTAAAGCCTGTTCGAAATTGTCGTCGGGAATATAGGTATTTTGTGCTTTTAAAAGGGTTGCAGCAAGTAGCAAAATGCTGACAGTCATTGAGATGTAGTTGATTTTCATAAATTTGGTTTTGGGTTTCCTGCAAGGAGGAAATTATACTTTATTTTAACAGGTTTAAAGTAGCAAAAAGATCCACAGGTTGTTCCAGTTCTTTCTAATTTAGAAACAATAAAAAAAGGGCATCTTTACCGGATGCCCCTTTTTTTATTTCTTTCTGTCGGTTTTTACCATCTGTTTCCACCGCCATTTTCCCTGCGGCCACCGCCACCACGGCTGTCGTCTCTTCTGCCGCCACCGCCACCGCCACGACGATCGTCACGACGCTGGAAGCCGCCGCCTCCGCCGCCACTGCCGCTTCGGCCCTGGAAGTTGCTCCTGCGCTGGCCAAAACCACCTCCACCACCGCCTGAACGGGGTGCGTCGGTTTTAGGGTTCGCTTTTTTAACCACAATCTGATTGCCATCTACTTCGCTTTCGTTGAGGGCATTGATAGCTTCGTTTGCTTCCTCGTCGTTTGGCATTTCTACAAAGCCAAAACCTTTAGAGTTTCCAGTTTCCCTGTCAAAAATTACTTTGGCAGATGTTACTTCTCCATATTTGGAGAAGAGGTTTTGTAAGTCGTCACCGGTTGTTGATGAACTTAACTTTGCAACAAATAAATTCATAAAAAATAGAACAAATAAAATGTAAATAAATAAATAAATAAATTAAAACACGAAGTTGTTTTCCCTATCAGATTAACCATTTACCGGACATTTTGTTTTAACAATTAAAAACTTTGCCGCGAAACAACGTACAGCATTTACTTTAACACAAATAGTAAAAAACAATTTAGAACTTCCTGATACAAATAAACATACAATTTGGCAGATAATCTAATTTATCTCTTTCGTTTTTTGATAAAGGTTCAAAAAAAGCAGCTGACAAAAAACCTTCCCGAAGGAAGGTTCTGTAAGGTGAGATTTGGATTTATATTTACAAGAATAAAATCATTTTCAGTAATCCATCCTTTGCGAAATTATTTTTTTGTTTTTCAGGATATTTACAACGGCATCCACAATATCGTCGTCTTCCATGGTAGCATAGTTGAAAATAACATCAAAATCATTGTTCTGGGCTTTCCGTCCAATAATTTTTTCGATAAAAGCATCGCGTTTGCGGTCAGATTCGTGTATATAATCTGCGGCCTCTGCCTGGCTGAAATCTTTGATTTGCATCAACCGGTTAATCCTCCATTCTTCCGGCGCTTCTAATCTGATGTTCAGTTTATTGGGGACATTCTGCAAAATTACTCCTGCTGAGCGGCCAACGATTATTTTTCGCCCGCTTGTAGCAAGATTGCAAATAACACCTTTAAATGAATCAATCAGTTTTGTGTCTGAAATATCGTAAATGGTCTCTTCCGAAAATGCCCGGGATACTTCTTTTAGCATTTTAATGGCATCGTCTGCATCATCAAAATTGCCTGTATGTATCTCGTCTATCATCGCATTAACGACATCTGAAAAGATGGATTTGTCCACCCAGTTCCATTCTACATCTGTTTTTGTTTCAGACATGTAGCTGTAACCCGTTAAAATTTTTGACAGTTTAATGGCAATCCGTTGGGCCGAACACCCCGCCTGGCGGGAAATAGTAACCACCGGCCCCGGAAAATCGCCGGTTTCGAGGTTGCAGTTCGAAATGGTATGCAGATAACTGTTAAGAAATTTTTCCATTTTTGACCTGTTTAAAGCGTTTTTTGTCAAATACTATCGTCGAAGTTACAATCAAATATTCGTTCAGTGAACAAAATGTGTTTTAGAATAGCTGTTTTTTCACATGTTTTTGAACAACTTTTCTGTGGTTCCGGCAAAAAACGTAATTTTAAAAATTAAAAATTAAGAATTTTGCAGGATGAAAACAGTAAAAACGGCGTTGGCTTCTTTTGGTATGTCGGGGCAGGTGTTTCACGGGCCTCTGTTAAGAGCGAACACGGGTTTCGAGGTTGTAAGGGTTTTGGAACGTTCAAAAAATCTTTCAGAAAAATGGTTCCCCGAAGCTGTAATTACAAGAAATTATGAAGAGATTTTAAATGATTCGGAAGTTGAACTGGTCGTTGTTAACAGCCCTGATCCGTTTCATTTTGAAATGGCGAAACAGGCGTTGCTGGCCGGCAAACATATTGTGGTAGAGAAACCGGTAGCTCAAAAGAGTTTTCAGGCCGAAGAGTTACTGAAACTGGCAAATAAAAAAGAGGTTATGTTTACGGTATATCAGAACCGACGCTGGGACGGTGATTTTCTTACTGTAAAAAAAGTACTCGAATCGGGTAATCTGGGCCGGTTGGTTGAGTTCGAATCGCATTACGACCGCTATCGGACATTTGTTGCGCCCGATACCTGGAAGGAAGAAGGCGATGAATATTCAGGCGTGCTTTATAACCTGGGGTCGCACATGGTTGACCAGGCCGTTGTATTATTCGGTAACCCTGAAGCAGTTACTGCCCATTTGAAAATCGTCAGAAATGGTGGAAAAGTTACAGACTATTATGACATTAGACTGGAATACAATAGCTTTTCGGTCATCCTGAAATGTTCCTACCTTGTCAAAAAACCGGGACCGCGATACAGCATCTACGGTGAATATGGTACCTTCCACAAGTGGGGGATTGACCCGCAGGAAGAGTTATTGAAAGCTGGCAACCTCCCGATTGGCACAGATTGGGGTAAAGAACCCAAAGAAGAATGGGGTTTGTTGGTTTATGAAAAAGACGGCATTAATTTTTCAGAAACGGTTGAAACCATCCCGGGGAATTACAATGCTTTTTACAACAACGTTTTCGATGTTCTCAGAAATCGCGCGGAACTGCTGGTGAAACCTGAACAAACCATTGATGTGCTGAAAATACTGGAAGCCTGTTTAATGAGTAACCGGGATAGGAAAACGGTTTATTTATAATAATCTGATTGATTGTTGCCCCAAAAATAAGTTTCTCAGAACCTGAAATTTACAAAAAAGTTAAAGGTAAGTTCTTGTGCCTTGATCAGCGAAGTTTCGTGAAACTGGTAAGTATCTGTACTGATTTGGCGTGTGTAGATATCTAGATAGTTTTGAGTGTCCATCGCATTTAAAACTGACAGGCCCGGTTTGATGGTTACATTTTTTATTTTAAAGTTATAGTTCGCCGATAAATCGATTCTGAAATAATTGGGAAGCCGGTTGTAAACCCTTGTGGTAGTAAAATCTTCCTCTTTTTGAGTTGATTCGATATAGGGTTTTCCACTGGTGTAAATGGCAAGGGTCGAAAAGTTCCAATTATTATAGTTGTAAATATTGGTCCATTTAATTTCGTGGGTTTGGTCGTATGGCGCCGGAATTTCCCCACCTCCATTAATTTCTGAAAACCTGCGGGTGGCTTTGCTGACAGAGTAGGCCAGCCACCCGGTATAATTGGTTCCTTCGTATTTTGCAAGGAAATCGATTCCGTAAGCTTTTCCGTCGCCAGAAATGAACTGGCTAAGGGCGGAAATGTCAGAGTTCCCGGGATTTGGTTCTTCGCGTTTTTCCGGGTTCTGAAAAAACAGGTACTCCTGAAGTCCTTCGACCGTTTTGTAATATCCCTCTACGTCGAAAAATAATTTCGGGGTTTCGTAACTTGCTCCAATAATAAAATGGTTGGACGAAACAATCGGGTTTTCTTTGTCGTCGGCCAAAACCCAGAAATC
>CAYWBV010000101.1:0-6485 GCA_964455785.1 uncultured Maribellus sp. | reverse complement strand
GTTGATGGCGTAAGTTAGTTTAAGGTTATAGTCGGAGAAATAAAATTCAGGAGTAATAACATTGGCTCCCGGAATTGGTACCCGGCGTGTCTCACCAAATTTTTTGGAAAGCAGCGCATCTGCCAGCCAGGTCGAATAAACATCGGAATAGGCGCGCCTTCCTGCAGCTACCAGTGTCAGTTTTTTGGTAACCGGGATTTCTGCGGTCAGATTGGCGCTGATTAAATTGACGCCTCCGTAGAATTCGGGTTTTTGCTGGTTCCCCGTTTTACCCGTGATATCGACAATCCCCGAAACCCGCTCACCATAACGCGAGTCGAAACCGCCGCGGTAAACTTGTATGTTTTTAATAACATTCGGATTGAGCGCCGAGAAAATACCAAAAAAGTGGTCGAGGTTGTACAAGGTAAACCCGTCGAACATAACCAAGTTTTGGTCGGCAGAACTCCCCCTGATATTTAGTTCCGAAGAATTTTCGAACGAACTGATTCCCGGAAGAAGCTGAAGCCCCCTGAATACATCGGTTTCGCCATAGTTGGGAAGGTCGGTAAATTTTGATGGACTAAAAGTAAAATGGCCGGCTTCGTCGCTGAAATCGACCATTTCCAGTTTTTCACCTTTCACTTCTACCGTTTGAATGGTTTGCGATTTTTTGGCAAGTCCGAAATTCAGGTTTTGCAAAGTAGTTGATGTGTTGATGAGAGTATCGATCTGATGATATCCCAGGTATTTGATTTGCAGGAATGTTCCTGAAGAATCCCGCAGCGTGAGGCTGAAAGTCCCGTCAACCGTGGTAGAAAACGAGAGATTTTTATTCCACAAAAAGATGGATGCATATGGCAGTCGTTCACCGGTTTCTTTATCGAAAACCACTCCCTGGTAAGTGGTTTCTTTCCGAATTGCCGGTTTACTCCCCGGAGGGAGTTTAAAAATCAGATAGGTATCGAATTTAAAATCGACAGTGTAATCTGTACCTTCCAAAACCGATAAAAGCAGATCCGGGATATTTTCACCGGTTATATTTTGGGTGATATAAATTTTTTCGAGTTGGCCTGCATCAAATGAAATACGAATGTTTGTTTTTTTTGCTATTTCTGTCAGAGCTTTTGAAAGGGGGGTATTTTCGAAACTAAACCTGAATGGCTGGGAAAATGATTGCAGCGGAATATGAAATAAAATAAAAACTACAATTATTACATAGAAAGGTTTATTTTGGTTTCTCGTAAATAGTAACTTTTCTATTTTCAATTTCATATGCAAATCCCATCGGAATACAGATAATATCCAACGCTTCATTCAAATTTTTATTGGAGAATGCTACCGTAATCGAACGGTCTTCCATCCCTTTAAAATTGACTGAAACATTAAATTGTCGTTCTAATTCCGCAAAAATAGAAACAACTGGCTTATCTTCAAAATAAAATATTCCCTGTCGCCACACCGAAGTTTGCCCAACATTATTTATTACCCTTTTTTCGAGGCCTCCCGAAGTAATTTCTGCAATTTCTCCGGGATTAATAATTTGTTGCTGATTGTTTGCTTTTACACTTACTTTCCCTGAAATACAACTCACCCTGAATTCATCTCCTCGGGAATAAACATCTAATTGTGTGCCCAGAATTTCTACCGTTCCGTTTTTTGTTTTAATCACAAATTTGTTTCCTTTTTTTACCTCAAAATATGCTTCGCCCCGTAAAGTCAAGTGGCGCGATTCGGCAAAATGTTTTTCTGACCAGGTTATTTTTGAACCGGCATTTAAAACCACATTCGAACCGTCGGGGAGTAAAAATTCTTTTTGTTCAGCAAATTTTGTTACTTCTTTTTCTTTGAAGAATGTCGCTGAAACGCTGTAAATCCCAATTAATGTAATAATTACAGCCGCTGCTGCCTGCATCATGTACTTTAGTTTAATGGTTTTGGCAGGGGAAACGGTTTCCATTTTAGTAAGTAAAAAGTTTAACGCTTCGCCTTCGGTTTTACCTGCAGGTGTTGCCCATCCCTCTGTAATCTTCATGATTTTTTCTTCCGGTTTCATCTGGATGAATTCTTCCGGAGTAATTTTATTTTTTATGGAATTGTTCCCTGTCAGCATGGTACTTTTCCTTTAAATTTTATATTTAATTGTTTTTTTTAATTCATCGAGCGCGTTTTTCATTCGTTTTTCAATGGCCTTTACACTTAATCCCAAGGTTTCAGCAATTTCGTTGTATGTCAATCCGTCAATCCTGTTCATCAAAAAAACCACCCTGTCTTTTTCTTTCAACGCACCAATCGATTTCTGTAACTTATTTTCAAATTCTTTTAACTCAAGTTCAAATTCAGGCGAAACCGAATTGCCGGAAACCTGATATTTACTGGCAAATTCGTAAACCACCTGTTGATGTTCAAACCGGTTTTTACATAAATTCCCGGCAATGGTGTACAGCAATGGTTTTACGGTATCCTGTAGAATACTTTCTCTTTTTTCCCAAACCTTCAAAAAAGCATCCTGCACAATATCTTCAGCCAAATCGATGTCTCCTGTTTTGAAATAAATATAGTTCTTAACAGGTTTATACAATTTGTGAAACAATTCTATAAATTCGGTTCGCTCAATCCCTGGCATTGAATTAATTTTCAGAAAATTACTTTCAATCTCTTTTACCTGTTTATGATACAGTTATACTACCAATAACCCTAATGTGAAAAAATGTTCGAAAAAATCGGTTAACGGGGGGCGAAAAGAACAACAGAGTTTATTCTGCTTTAGGTTTCAGGTCTTGCATTTTTACCACAAAAACCAGCGGAGAATACGGAGGGATACTCAATGTTCCTTTTGCACCATAAGCCAGCGGCGAAGGTACAATCAACTCAATGGAAGTTCCCTTGTTCATCAGGGCAATACCGTCATTAAATCCTGAAATAAAATTCTGTTCTTTATAGATAAAATTCATAATACTGTCTTCCTCATAATAAGCCGAGGCGTCAAAAATCGTCCCGTTGAGGAAAAGCCCGGTGTAGTTAATATAGCAGGTGTCGCCGGCCTGCGGATAACTTCCGGTTCCTTGTTTTTTCAGGATATAGAAAACGCCCAGTTCGGTTGTATCTACGTTGTAACCCCCTTGTTCAAGTTTTAAAATGGCCTCGTTAATTTCTGCCATTTCAATCGCCAAAGTACGTTGTTCATCATCGTTTTTAAAGCACGAATACATCATAAATACAACAGCAATAAGGAGGAAAAAAATCCCGAACTTATTTTTGATAGTCATTGAACTTTATTTTTATAACAGGGCCGAAAGTTAAAAATTTTATAGCGAATGGCAATCGGCAGTTGTTGTATCATGTATAACTTTTTGTGGTTCAATTTTAATCTTTTTTGTCAATTACCAGGAAAGAACAGTTTTCCTGCATTTTCTGAAATACGATTGATTTGGAAACAATCAACCGGTGAAGGTGTTAATGGATATTGGAATTTTCCGGGTTTTTACCAAAATCAAAAGAGATATGAGTTATCGATATACCAACAGTTTAATCCATTCAACATCGCCCTATTTGTTACAACATGCCCATAACCCGGTCAACTGGCAGCCCTGGGGAGACGAGGTCGTTGAAAAAGCCCAAAAAGAGAACAAGCTCATTTTGATAAGTATCGGTTATGCGGCCTGTCATTGGTGCCACGTTATGGAACATGAGAGTTTTGAAGACGAGCAGGTGGCTACCATTATGAACAAAAATTTTATCTGCGTAAAAGTGGACCGGGAAGAGCGCCCGGATGTCGATCATTATTATATGACGGCTGTTCAGTTGATGCTTCAGCATGGCGGGTGGCCCTTAAATGTAATCGCTTTGCCCGACGGAAGGCCGATTTGGGGCGGAACTTATTTTCAAAAAGAGATGTGGAAACAAAATTTGTCGGCAGTTGCGGCATTTTATGCTGAAAACAAAGAAAGGGCCGAAGATTATGCCGGTGACCTTCAAAATGGTATCCGCCAGGCTTTGTTGGTTACAGAACCGGAAACTTACTTCCCGGCAAACACAAAACTTCTGGAAGAGGGCGTACATCAATGGAAACCAAAGTTTGACCTGAAGAATGGCGGCAAAATGGGGCATCCCAAATTTCCGATGCCGGTTAACCTCGATTTTCTAATGTATTACGGATGGTTAAAAAACGACAAAGCGGTATCTGATTTTGTTGAGGTTACACTTGAAAAAATGGCTCGCGGCGGAATTTACGATCAGGTTGGCGGCGGATTTGCCCGTTATTCGGTGGATGAATTGTGGAAGGTCCCGCACTTCGAAAAAATGTTGTATGACAACGGTCAGTTGTTAAGTGTTTATTCCAAAGGGTTTCAGCTTTACAAGCGCGACGAGTTTAAAAATGTGGTTTACGAAACGGTGGGTTTTATCGAACGGGAACTGTTCCACCCGAGTGGTGCGTTTTATTCTTCGCTCGATGCCGACAGCGACGGCGAAGAGGGCTTGTTTTACATTTGGAATAAAACGGAACTGCAAAACATTTTAAAAGAAGATTTTCAATTATTTGCCAGTTATTACAATGTAAATTCAAAAGGGTTCTGGGAAAATGACAATTATATTTTGTTACGCGGCGAGTCGGACGAAAATTTTGCTGAACGGAACGGGCTCTCCCCCGGACAGCTTCAAAAGAAAATAACCGGCTGGAAAAATCTTTTGCTCGGAGAACGTTCAAAAAGAGTGAGACCAGGGCTCGACGATAAAACATTAACTTCCTGGAATGCTCTTGTTATTCAGGGGCTGACCGATGCGTTCAGGGCTTTTTCAGAAAACCGCTTTTTGGAACTGGCCCTGAACAATGCCGGTTTCCTGAAAGAAAACCTGATAAATCCCGACGGCAGATTATTTCATACATGGAAAAACAGCAAAAGTTCGGTTGATGGTTTTTTGGAAGATTATGTCCATGTAATTCAGTCATTTCTGTCGTTGTATGAAATTACCGGAAATATGAGTTGGCTGGAGGAGTCAAAAAAAATGACGAAATACACCATTGAAAATTTCTTTGACGAAAAAAGCGGGCTTTTTTTGTTTTCAGAGAAAGATACAAAATCGGTGGTAACCAACCATTATCCGACCGAAGACAACGTAATTCCCGCGGCCAATTCGGTAATGGCCAATAACCTGCACCGGCTTTACCTCTTCCTCGGAAACCCTGGATATCTTTCCACTATCAAAAAAATGGTTCAGCACATTATTCCCCAATTTCCGTCTTATCCGATGGCTTATGCCAACTGGGGAAATGTGATCCTTAAAATTACAGAACCCGGTTTTGAAGTGGCGGTTTGCGGGCAAAATTCAAAACAGCTTATTAAAGAATTACAGTCAGGGTTTTATCCGCATGTGCTTTGGGCATTTTCAACAGCCGAAGTAGATGTCCCTCTTCTGAAAGGCAGGTTTGTTCCGGGAAAAACGTTGATATATGTTTGTCGCGAAGGTGTTTGCCAGCTGCCGGTGGAACGTGTTGAAGATGCAGTACAATTATTCAGCCGGGTATGAAATCCGTTGAGTTTATCATTGTGGGAAACGGGTTGGCCGGTACCCTGCTGGCTTTTGAAATGTTTCAAAACAACATTGATTTTCGAATCGTCTCTTCACCCGAAAAAGGCAGGGCAACTGAAGTGGCTGCGGGACTGTTCAATCCTTTAGTATTTAAAAGGCTCACCAAAAGCTGGCTGGCCGACGAGTTGCTCCCGGTGATGAAAAATAAATACCGTGAACTGGAAAATTTTTTGGGAACAAACTTTTACTTCGAAAAAGATATTTTGAAACCGCTTTCAGAGCAGGAAAAACAAGTTTGGCTGGAACGGAAAGCAACAACCGTATTTTCGGGCTACATTCATTCGGTGGAAGATTTGTCACCTGTCAATTATTTGGCGGAAGCGGCCGGTTATGGTCGTGTTACGGGTTCGGGCAATGTAAATCTGAAAAAGTTTCTGAAAACTTCCGATACCTTTTTCAGAAGAAATGAGTTGATGATTGAGACAAATGTCGATTTTTATCAAATTGACCCACTTTCCGATGATTTTGAAATCAAAGGCGTAAAAAGTTCCCATATTGTTTTTTGTGAAGGTGCACATGTGGTTCGTAATCCTTTTTTTCAGTTTCTTAAAATGGTCCCGGCAAAAGGAGAAATTTTGCTTGTTCACGCCCCGAATCTTTCCGAGAATTACATTTTGAACAAAGCGGTTTTTGTGTTGCCGATCGGAGGTCAGAAGTTTAAGGTAGGATCAACGTATGAATGGAACTACTTAACAGAAGTGCCGACTGCCGAAGGAAAAAACTCGATTGTTGAACGACTTGGGAAATTAATTTTAGGCGATTATTCAATTGTGGGCCACCTGGCCGGTATCCGTCCGACGGTAGCTGACCGGCGGCCTGTCCTTGGAATTCATCCTCATTTTAACCGGTTGTCGGTATTCAACGGTTTGGGAACAAAAGGAGTAATGCTTGCGCCATTCTTTGCCCGCGAAATG
>CAYWBV010000100.1:0-12720 GCA_964455785.1 uncultured Maribellus sp. | reverse complement strand
AAAACGTCGTTGTCGTTTTCATTCAAAGCATTTTTTGCCGATTCTATTTTGTCGCGTTCACTGCCGGTTAAATCGTTATTTTTTAGAACCTCGTCCCATTTACCGATTAACTCAATCGCCGAAAAGGAAGAAATAAACCATCCGTTGGAACTCATAAAAAACTTTTTTACCGCGATGTTGCCGTAAAAATCGTTTTTAATCGTAAAAAAGTCCGATTTTAAAGTTTTTTTGTCAACAATAACCCCTGCACCTTTGTACCGGTCGCCAAAAATCCAGCTATAATAATGGTCTTTTAACTCATAAGTCCAGGAGCCGTGTTTTTTGTCGGAGAACGAGTTTACATATTTCGGGAAAAGCCGGTTTGTTTTTGTATCATAATAATATAAAGTGTCATACGTTTGCGAGCCCCACGGAAGAATAAAAAGGTCGTAAGCGCCGGCGTTGTTTGAAGAAGATATTTCGCTGCTGAAATCAGGGCGCAAAATTAGATGTTCAATAACCGGTAATTTTTGAATGAGTTCGCCGCTGACCGTTTGCTGGTATGCAACCGGAATTTCGTCGCTAAACGGCATCGACAAAACAGTCACAACATCACCTTCCACGTAAACCTTACATTTGGTTTGTTTATAAACCAACGGAATTGGCGCGAGATCCTCCCCATCGAGATTATAAACAATAATTTGTGTGGCATTGGCAAAAGGGGTCAGGTAAATTTTGTTGGCCGGTTCGTCGAGTTGAATACCATACAGGGAAGAAAATTCACCGGGGCCGCGTCCGATTGAACCGATGTTGCGGATAAACTTTCCTTCCCGGTTAAACAATTTGATGGGATACTGCCCCCGGCTGTGAACAGCAATGTAGTTTTCCGAAACCCCCACGTGATAAACGCTTTCGAAAAGGGAGCTGTCGTTGGTTTCCAACGGAATAAATTCGCACTTTTTAATGATTTTGCTCAGCGGAAAATCGACGGTGTCGGTAACCTCGCTGATGTTACAGTCAATAACTTTATTACCGTTTACTTCAACCATCTGGGCGTGCGAGCCTTTTTGCCGGGGTTGACACTGAAAAAAAAACAGCGGATGAGATAAGGAGCAGAACAAGATTAGGAAATCGTTTTTTCATGGTATTGATTTTTAATTTTTTGAATTTTGGTTCGTAACAAAAACTATACCTAAGAAATTAGTTTTACAACTAAAAAAACAGGGAAGTACAAAATCTCACAAAAGCTGGTTTATTCAAACCTTCAAACCCTCGAACCCTCAAACTCTCAAACTTCAAAGAAATCTCTTCACTTTTTCAGTTTCAAAAACAGCGGTAAATAAAGTAAAATGGCGATCATCGAAAACAGTAAACCACCCATGGCGCCAACGGCAAAAGCAAACCAGAACACCTCTTTTTGTCCGCCCCACACAAAAGGAATCAACCCGAGAACCGTGGATAAAATCGTTAATGTAATGGCTGTTATTTTCTGGTTGAACGCCTTCAGGTATGTCCTTACCGAAATATCTTTGCCTTTTCTCAAAACCAGGTTGTTAAAATCATTGATGATATAAATGGCGGCATTTACCACCAGCCCGCTGAGCAGGATAAAAGAGGCAAACCCGCCCTGGTCGAAATTAAAACCGAACAGGTAAAACGTGAGGAACACCCCGATAAACGAAATGGGAATGAGGCTGATTACCGCCAGCGGTTTTAGCAGCGACTCGAACAGAATGGCCGTGATAAACCAGATGATAACAATAACAAGCAGCAGCAGTCCGTACTGTTTTTTGTCTTTACTGTCCCAGTACCAGTACGACTCCGTTTTTTGTGCCTTGTAGCCCAGCGGAAGAATTTCGTTCATGGCGTCGATTTCCCTTTCCTGGACCATTTGCGACAACGGCCCGGGCCCCACAAAATTGTAGTTCAGGTACACCTGGTACACCTGGTCTTTTTTAACAATACTTTTTCCGGCCAGCTTTTTGGTGATTTCCCCGGCCTGCGAGAGTTTTTTCTGCCCCTCTCTGGTATCGACCGGCATGTTATAAAAATCCCATTTATTGTATTTGTCGTTTTCCCCCGAAACCAGGATAACCGGCTGAAGCTCGTTATCGTTGTAAAAAGGTTGCTGGTAGGAAGAGTACAACTGGTTGAACAACGAACCGGTGTAATCGGAATAATCCAGCCCCTGAATGGCCAGAAGTTCTTTATCGACCTGCAACTGGTATTCGTACCGCGTGGCGGAGTACCACGATCCGGAACTGTTAATCTCGGTATTGTTCACCCGCGGGTTGGCCAGCAGTTTTTGTTCCAGTTGTTCGGCATATTTATAAAGCTGATCGTAGTTGTAACCGGTGAGTAAAATATGACTGTTTTTGTAATCCATGTTCAGGGCATTCGAAAACCCTTTTCCCACACCGTAAACCGACCAGTCCATTCCCCCGAGCGAAATGGCTTTTGCCTCTATCTGGCTTTTCAGTAAAAACGGGAACGATGAGTTTTCGGTTTCTTTGGTAAACTGAATGGTGATGGATGAATTTTTGTAACCGGTAATCCGGGTTTCAAACTGAGCCACTTCACTAAACCGGCTGATGTACTGTTCCATTTTCCGGATAGCGTCGTTCAGTTGCTGAATGGTACAACCTTCGGGCATTTGTCCGCGCACATACAACGTAGTCTTTCCCGGGTCGGTATAAAAACTACCCTCAAAAACATACTCGGTAAACAAACGAAGCGAACCCCCCAGCGTTTTTTCCAGGATGGGTTTAATATCCGATTTAAACTTTTCGGAGCCCAGTGTTTTATTATAAAGTTCAGCCGTTTTTGTCTCCTTTTCAATGGAATCGGGCAGCAGGTTTACCGGCAAACCGAAAGCAAGAATAATCAGAACAAACAATGCCCACCTGTATTTTCTTTCGAAACCGATAAGCCGGCCGTAAAACCGGGTTATTCCAACCATTCTTTTTCTTGCCCGCACCGTAGAAACAGCCACGGATTTCCGGCGGTACATCTTTTCCATCAGCGCAGGTACGAGAAACAACGAAACAACCAGCGAAACCGAAAGGTTAATCAGCATCACATACGTAAAGTCGATCAGCAGTATTTTCTGGTTTTCTTTCAGAAAAAATACTACCGACAATGCGCCCAGCGTAGTTAAAGTAGCGGCAAGAATGGAAATAAAAATCCGTAACCCCTTTTGTTTATGAAGGTGGGTGACCATTAAAATGCTGTTGTCGATAATTATCCCGAAGGAAACGGTAATCCCCGCCAGTGAGTAAATGTGGATTTCAACTTTCAGAATATAATAAAACGCACAGGCTATCAGCAAATTGGCAACCAACGAAATGGAAAGGATAGCCAGCACCCTGAACGAACGGCTGGCCGCCAGCACAAACAACAGCAAAATAACCAGCGAAAAAAAGGTCCGTAACCCGATTTTGGTCAGCTCTTCGCGGATGTATTCGGTGCTGTCGGAAGCCACCTGCACCAAATAACCGGGCGGAAGCGATTCCTGGATTTTTAAGAGTTGTTCTTTAATTTCCGAAGATAGTTTTATCTGGTTTTCGCCCTGTGCCGAATAAATAACAAGGTTAATCGTGTTTTTCCCGTTAATACGGTAGTACGAAGTTGGCGGTTTTTCTTTCAACCGTACCGTTGCCACATCCGAGAGTTGAATAACACGGCCTCCTTTGCTGGCAACCGGCAAGCCTTCCCACTTTTCGGGACTGATAAATCTGGTGGAAGCCAGCACAGGAAAAAACGCGCCCGAACCATCTTTCTGGTTTCCGAGAAAGGTTTTGTCGCCCAGCCGGTTGATGACCGAACTTATTTCGTAAGGTGTAACCGAATAGTTTTTAAGCAATACGGGGTCAAAACTGATTTCCCACTGGCTGGGGGTTGCACCGTACAGCGAAATGTCGGCAATTCCCGGTATTTTCAGCAAAGCCGGGATTACCTGGCGGTTGGCCACTTTCTCAATGTAATAGGTAGAAGCGCTGGCGTTGAGGGTAAGTACCATAAACGTAACCACATCGCCGTCATCTTCGGCATTGGTTACAATCTCTGGGTAGCTCATTTCGTCGGGCAGGTTGCTGCGGAGTTGCCTGATAAACGTGGAAACTTCGTAACGTTTTTTGTTCAGATCGGCGGTTTTGTCAAACTCCAGAACAATACGTCCGCTCCCCACCGACGAGGTGGATTCGATGGACTTCACCTGGCTGACTTTGCCCAGCACACCCTCTATTTTCGAGGTTTCTTCCTCGATAACCTTTGGCGAAGCGCTGGCCCAGGTAAAACTGACGGTAAGCCGGGGCAGTTCGCGGGTGGGTTTGTAGCGCACATCGAGTAGCCGAATAAATGCAACCCCGATAATCATCAGCGCCAGGAATACCACGATGACCGAAAAGGCGGAAAAGGCGGGCTTATTTGTGGGTGGTTCGTTCATTTTATTGGTTTCTGCTGTTCATTTTGTTTCAAGTTCTATTGTTTTCTCATATTCAGCAGGTGAACATTCAGCCGGGCGGACTGAACACTTTTCTTCCTTTTCAGCAAATAATACAGCAGCGGAATTACAAACAAACTCACCAATGTACCAATGGTCATTCCACCGATGATGGCCAGTGAAAGCGGCTTTTGCAGTTCGGCGCCCATCCCGCGCTGAAACAGAAACGGCGCAATGGCGAGAATCGTCGTGAGGCTGGTCATAAGGATGGGTTTCAACCGCCTCCGCCCGGCCTCGAATACCGAACGCAGCAACGAGTACCCGCTGTCCTTTAATTTTATTATCGTGTCGATTTTCAGGATGGAGTCGTTAATAATAACTCCAGCCATCACAATTATCCCGATAGCCGACATGAGGTTTATCCCTTCGCCAAACATTTTCAGGAATATAAAGGCCCCGAAAAGGTCGATGGGCACTTCGAGCAGAACAATAACCGGCAAAACAAACGACTCGAACTGGGCTGCAAGAATAAAATACAACAGCAGCAAACTAACCGCAACAATTACCATCAGCTCTTTTATCATTCCCTTGTTCGATAAAACGGAGCCGCCAAAAGTTACGTCGAAATGCCCGTTTTCGCCGTTCATCTGTTTTATCTTTCCGGTTGTTTTCTTAAACTCTTTCGGACTGATGTCGAGTAAAACCGGAAAATATTCCCCGTCTTTCCCGGCAGTAATCGCTTTCAGTCCTGCGCCCGAATTCACCTTTACAAGCCCCGACAAAGGGATTTCCCCGCCGTTCCCGTTTTTTACGGTGATATTCCGGATGATGTCGTACACTGACGAGTAGTTGTTCCCGATGCTCACCGGAACGTACATGTTGTTGTCGTTGATGGTAAAAACGGTATTTACATTAAAGGCGCTTTTTACTTCGCGGTACAAATCGTCGTTGTCAACCTTGTAGTACATCAGTTTTTCCGGGTCGGTTTCCAGTAAAATCAGTTTCCGGGTAATCAGTTTCGACATTACCTTTCCCGGAAATTCCTTTTCCATTTGCCCCTGCAGCGAGGCCAGTCCGTCAAGATAACCTTCCCCTCCCGGGTTCGTATGGGAAAACCGCGCAATAAGCGGCGCATCGGTTTTTCCAAAGGCGAGGTTAAAAAGGTTGTCGGTTTCCAAAAACGAAAAATCGCATCCCGGATAATTCTTTTTCAGATAACCGGTGAGTTCATTGGTAAGGTCTCCCAGTTTGGCCGGCGACAACGTTTTCAGGAACAGCCGGTTTTCCGAAGTCCCGGCTTCCTCGCCGCTGTTTAAAAGATATTGTTGTTTTCCGGCTTCTTCAATAACATATTCAGGCGGTTCGGACAGGACAGCCAGCATTTTCGCAATCCTGCCGTTATTTTCTTCCAGCGTCACCGGCTCGTTCCAGTCGATTTTTAACACCGTTTCGTCGCTGCTCACTTCGGGGAAGCGAGAAACCGGCATCCACCGGTATAAAAATACAGCCGAAACAATCATTAAAACAACCAGGAAAAGGGTCAGGGACTGGTGGCGCATGACAAGCTTCAGCCCGCGTTCGTACCAACGGAAATAGGTGGGAAACTCTTCCTTTTTTACCGGTTCTTCTTTCTTTTTGTAGATGATGCGGTACAGCGTGGGCAACAGTGTTATTGCGACCAAAAGCGAAACGCCCAGCCCGATGGAGACTGCCATCGCCTGGTCGAAAAACAACGCCCCCGACATCCCTTTCATAAAAATAAGCGGGATAAAAACAGCGCAGGTTGTCAGCACCGAACTGATCAGCGGACGGATAATTTCGTTGGTTCCATCAGCGCAGGATGTTGAAAGAAGATCATGGGTTTGAAAAGTTCGAAGGTTCGAAATATTTGAAAGTTCGATAGTTTGAGGGTTTGAAATGGTTTGTTGTTCGTTGTTCGTTGTTTGTTGTTTTTCGTACGTTATTCCCTGTTCATTATTCGTTATTCGATATTCAACATCCTTTATTTCTTTTCTTATTCCGTCTTCCATCTCCTGTCTTCCGGCTTTTTGCGCATTCCGCTGCCGGTGCTGGGTGATGTTGTCGATGACAATGATGGAATTGTCGATCATCATTCCCACGCCCAGCACCAGCCCGGAAAGGGAAATAATGTTGATGGAAAGTTCGGCTAAATAAAAAAACAGTAACGCAATAATAAGCGAAACGGGGATGCTTACCCCGATTAGCCAGGGGGCCCTGCTTTCGCGCAGGAACAGAAACATGGCTAAAAAAGCCAGCAGGCCGCCTATCAGCAGGCTCTGTCCCAGGTTGCTGATGGAATATTCCAGGAGTTTCGACTGGTCGCGTACAACCGAAAACTCCAGGCCGGGGTAATCGTCGCCAAACCGGGAGACCAGAAATTCAAGCTCCTCTTTCAGCTTAGCCATTTTCGCATCCGATTGTTTGATAACAGCCAGGCTCACTGCATCTTTTCCGTTGAACTTTATGTTTCCCTGCAATCGTTGCGGCTGTTGTACAATATCCGCAATCTCTTCCAGTTTTACCACCTTTCCGTTCAGGTTGACCGGGACACGCGCAATATCGGAAACGTCGCGCAGGCGGGTGTTAAAACGGATGTTGTACTGGTATTGGCCATCGCGGATGAGCAGGTTGCCCAAATCGATGTTGTTTTCTGCAAGCGTTTGTTCCAGCGCAGCCACCGAAAAGGCGCCGCTTTGCAGGTAGGCCGGGCGGGGCGTAATTTTTATCTCGGGGTATTGAAGCCCGCTCATGTCAACCAAAGCCACTTCGGGAAGTTGTTCCAGCCGTTTACGGATTACCTGGCCGGAGAAACTGCTAAGGGAGAGAAGCCCCCCTTTATCCCCCCGAAGGGAGGAAGTCGGAGCCCACCCAGACCCCCCAAAGGGGGGAGTTGAAGAAGCGTTGTTTGACGTTCCTGCAAATGTTGGGGCATCTTCCGCGTTTTGGGTAACCATAAGGTAAAAGACCGGAATATCGGAAGCGCTGGCCCTGATAACCTCGGGACGTTGAAAATCATTGGGAAACGAATTCATGGCCTTATCAACCTTCTCGTTTACTTCCACCGACGCCAAATCGATGGGGGTGCCGTGCCGGAAACGCAGTTCTATCCATGCCGAACCGTCGCGGGTTTCGCTTTTCATCTCTTCGATGTGGTTGACCTCTTTTAACAGGCCCCGCAACGTTTTTACCACGGTATTTTCCAACTGCCGCGCCGGCATCTCCGGCGACGATACCCGGATGGAAACCACTGGAATATCGATATCGGGCATTAACGAAACCGGCAGACTGGTGGTAGTGGCAATCCCGATGAGCAGCAGCGCTAAAAACGCCATGGTTACTGCAATCGGACGATGGATGAGAAATTTAACCATGTTTTTTGTTTGTAGTTAGTTGTTCGTAGTTCGTCAGTTTGTTGTTTGTTGTTTGTTTCTATTACTTGTACTTAATCCCTTTATATTCACTTGATTTCAGGTATTGAATTAATTTTCCTGTTTTTCCGGTTATTTCCTCTGCTTTTTTATAAAGTTCATCGAATTCTTGTTGTGGAATATAATTTTGGTCCAGTGCGCGATATAATTGCGACTGGGTTTCATTTGCTGAACCAATAGTAATTGTAAGAAACATGGAGAATTCCTTGTTCCCGCCCCTTCCAAAACCTTCGGTAATATTATCCATTACAGATCCCGATGCTCCCCTGATTTGGCCGGTCAGCTTAAAATCCTGGCAAAACTCCGGGTATTTGGTAATATTGTAAATATCTTTCGCATAAGCCCTTGCCAATTGCCATATCTCCAGTTCTTCGAACTTTTTTATTGTTGCCATTTTAAAAACTGTTTTAATCTGTCCCCAACCACAAACCACAAACAACAAACTGACAAACTACAAACAAACTATTCTATCTCCACCTCCGACTCGTGCGCCAGGTTCAAATTGTTTGAAATAATCACCGTATCGCCGGGACTGAGCGTGGCGCCTTCGGCAGCTTCCACCGAATACTGGCTTTCGTTTTCGTCTAACACATTCACATACGTCCAGTAGGCAATACCGCCGGTGTAACGGAACAGCACCTCGCGGTTCTGGCGCAGTACCACCGCCTGTTTCGGAACAACCAACTGACCGGGCACCGCCTTTTTTATGCTTACTTTTACATTCATTCCTTCCATATATCCTCCCGGGTTACTGACCCCGGCTTTTACCTGTACCAGCCCGTTTTCGTCGATACGCGGGTTAATTTCGGTAATAACACCAACCGAAACTTTTGCCCCGGCAATGGGCGTTACCGTTACCTGCTGCCCTGTTTTTACTTCGCCAATTTCGGTTTCCAGCAACGGAAATTCGATGGTAAAACGGCTGTCGTTTATCAGCGTACAAAACGGTTCCGACTGGTTGGCTTTTTCGTAGGGTTTTTGTTTTACTCCTTCCACCTTCCCCGCAAAAGGCGCAGTCAGTATGGCGTTTTTTAACGCATATCCGGCCTCCTCCAGTGCCAGCTTCGCTTCATTATACCCCGAACGGATGTTGGCGATTTTTGTGTGTTCGGGCGGGATATCCTGATTGGCCTCTTTGTAGCCCATACTTAACAAAGCATCCAGTTTATCGATTTCGGCCTGCTCCATCGAAAGCCCGGCCCTGGTGAAAGCAAAACGGTAATCGGTGTCCTGCAGCCGTGCAAGCACATCGCCGCTGGCAGCCTCCTGCCCGTTTTTTACAGTGATTGTTTCGATAACCCCCTGGTTTTTAAACCAAAGTTCAGCTTTTTGAATGGCGGCCAGTTTGCCGTTGCTGATGATCTCACGCGTGAAATCTTCGCGCTGAACGACCCGGATTTCCACCCTGTTTTTCTCCTCCGGAAGGTTTTGGCGCCCGCCATCGGGCTGAGCTTCCGTTTTGTTTTTACACGAAATTACGGCAACAGCAACAGAAACAAAAAAAAGGAGTAAAACTGCCGTTTTTGGAACCGATTTGTTTTTTTTCATAGGTAGGCGGAACTAAAAGTTTAGTTTCTAAAAATAACAAAAATTATGCCTGTATAATTGTATTCAAGAATCAAATTTTACCCATCAGGTCTTAAAACTATGTGGTTTTGAGAGGACCTCATTAATTCTATTTCATTATAACTGACCCCAATAAAATCAAACATTTTTTCCAGTTTGTCAGATTTCGAAAAGATAATTATAAATATACGAATTACTACGCAGGTGTTGCAAGCTATAGCTTTGCCGTAATATTTGGCCACCACACGCAGGCAGGTGGGGCCGCAGTCCATGGAGTCGAGTTGTTTATAGTCGGGAAATTTTGGCATTTGCTATTCCTTTAGTTTTACCAGTATCAATACCGGATTGTCATTCTCATTCAAACTATTCGCAAGGTTTTCAAGAGCTTTTTTCTTTTCGGGATATTTTGGATTTATATTTACGAATGCGTCAGAAATAATATGCTGCTTTAACTCATAAGGCTGAATGCAATCAAGCAGGTATTCATTTTCACCTTCTTCAAAATATCCATCGGGACAAAACATTAAACCACCATCAAAATTATTTGCTATCCCACCTCTAACATCCTTTTTTGACTCAAAATAACTGATGAATGTTTTGTTGGTATCTTTATCTAAAAATAAATAAGCAAATTTTCCTTTATAATTGTAACGGCTTAATAAATAATGTTTAGTTTCAATAAAATAATGTGGAGAATAATACTCTAAAAGACGTAGGGGTAATTCCAGATTAACAGAAAGGTCTTTTTTGGGTACTCTGTGTTCTCCGGGTGTAATAATGTATGAAGTCCTAAAACTAAAGTCGGGAGATACTTTAAATACAGTATCGTTATAGCTTACCCAATACAAAATTTGTCCATTCAATTGTGAAATTCCCCCACGTGAACCAGTCCTTGTTTTATATGCCTGTGTTGAGTTGTTTTTATGTGCTAACTCGTTTCCAAGTGTATCTGTAATTGTCCAAAGGTATTTTGTATTTGCTCCCAGACTTTGTTCTGCCATAAACAAATTATCTCCTAACAGAGACATTTGATTGACTCTTCCATTGTCATCATTTAACTTAAAATCTCGTATATAGCTGCCTTTTATGTCATATACCAGTATGGCGTTTAACCTTCCGTTTATGTACACTCTGCCCCTTTTTTCATCTGCAACAAAATTTTTACTATCTAAATATTCTTCCGGCCCCTTGCCTATCCTTCCAATTTGCACAGGATTATTTCCATTTTTATCAAATCTGAACAATCTTCGGTTGCCATTGCCTTCTCCTCCTGTTCCTGCCGCATCTGCAACCACATAAATGGCATTTTTTGTGATTTCCATTTTTACTATATGTCCCAGAAATAGTTGATTGGACAGGGGTATGTAAATGATGTCAGAAACAAAATCGGAAAGAACCAATTCATTCCCATTAAATTTCCTCGGATCAATTTCAATTATCTTATTCTCTTCAGAAATGTTCTTCTCAATTTCATTTACATCAGACTGCCCATCTTTTGAGGTTTGGCAAGAACAAATGATACTTAAAAAAACATAAACATATATAACCTTAAATCTCATAATACTTTTTTTAAATTAATTATCAGCATTTATTTTGAGATACTGATATATATGATACATAGTTAATAATTTACTTTAAGGAAAATTGCAATAGCATACACAACTACAAAATGCCGTTGTTTCCAGTGGACAATACAAGGTAGCGGTACCTCGTCGCGCAACTCTTCCCAGGTGAGACGGTAGCCTTTGGTGCGGAAGCCGATGTTTTCGGCCGCCTCGCTGATACCCAGCATGGATACCCCCTCGTGGGTGATGTACGAACGGCTACGCAAATACTGCAAGCTGTAACTTTTCCCGTAATATCTGGCCACTATCCGCAGGCAGGTCGGTCCACAATCCATGGAGTCGAGTTGCTTATAATGGGGAAATTTTAGCATAACATTTTAATTCCCATTTTAATGATTAATTCGTCTCAACTAGCTATTATCTCACCTAATTTGAAATAAAATGTTTTTCACAAATTAAGGAAGGTTATATTTCGTTATGTCTGAAGTGATATGATTAAACGCAACAATTTGATCTCCTGCGATACAAATTGGGGCAAACCATCCTTTCCCTAAATCTAATATTCTTAAAGGCTTTAATATTTGTCCTTTGAATTCAAATTGTAGAATTTTGTTAGATTCAATTTCATTTTCTTTGTTAACAGAAAGAATCAACAAGAATAGATAATTGTCAGATAAGTATATGTCAGATACAATTACATAATAACTATTTGAAGATAAATTCTGTATCTTAATAAATTTCATTAATTTTTTGACTATAAGAAGATGGCTGAAATCATATTCCGAAACCTTTTCCCCTTTTGTATTATATATCTCAATATTAGGATTACAGTTAGAGACAGCAATAATTTTATCATTTAAAAAACATAGATGCTTGAAATTCTTAATAGTTGTTTCTTTTTCAGTTTTATAATATTTTGTTTCACCAAAATTATTAAGGAATATTCCGTTGAAAGAAAAGCGGGAAATACTTGAGCATTCAGTAGGATTTGATATAAAAATTGAATGATCTTCTAAAACAAGCCTCGTATCACCCTCATAGTTTATATCGTGTGTTAAATGTATTGTTTTGATATAGTTGTCATCATTGAATAATTCGATTGCATTTTTCGAATCATTATAAATATATATTGAATCTTCCTTAACATATATTTGCGAAGTTCCAAACAATTCTCCTGGGCCCCTGCCTTCTTTTCCAAAATATTTCAATAAATTCAAGTCTTTATCTAATATATAAACTTTATTTCTTTCATAATCTGTTAAATAATAAGTTTTGTTAGAAAAATAAATGGATCTTATATTAGAAATAAATACACTGTCTCCGAATTCGCAAACGGATAAGATCGGATTCAAATTATAGGTTGGAATTTGAGTTGGATTATTGCATGAAATTAATACAACGCCAATTATAATGGGAAATAGAAATATTATATTTTTCATCATTGTTAATTTTTGAATATGGGGTTATTAAATGATAACCCTATATAAATGTATTTAACAGCTTGTTTTATTCCCATCACACTTTACCCATCCACCTAATGCACTGCGTTCACATACTTGCCCAGTACATGAAATAGAACCTCCTGTACAAGTAACAGTAACACTGCATTCATACCCTCCCCTCAAATTCACTAATTCTTCATTTTTTATCACCTTTTCAGGGTTGATTGTTAATTTTCCTAACTTTTTCATTTGCTATTCCTTTAGTTTTACCAGCATCA
>CAYWBV010000099.1:1462-12817 GCA_964455785.1 uncultured Maribellus sp. | reverse complement strand
ACCATTATCTACGAACATCTGGTTCCTTCGGCTAAAGAAGGAACCGGATGGTCAAGAACTGACAGTGTACAATATTCCGGAGAAACCATTACCATTTTTCCCAATAATGAGACCGGTGAATTTGTTGCGGAGGTAATTCCCATTGCTTTTACTGTCCGTGTAAACGTTCCTGGTCACGATGATATCCCCGGTTCGGGAGAGGACCTCGATTTGACACAAAAACTGATACCGAATTCAACAATTTGTGAATACCAGGATTCAGTTCTGGTGGATGAGGTCTGGGAAAAAACGAATTATTCGGATACTGTTTACTTTCATGCAGCACAAAAATTTATTAAACGCTACTCCCCAACGGTTCGAATCACGCAGTTGGATAAAAGCAGGAAAACCCTGCCTTATTTTGGCGATAGTGTATATGTGATGAAAAATCTGGGTTTGGATGATGTAACAATCAATTTGCTTCCCGGGGGAAATTATTTGTTTGGGAAACCGGTTTTCACACAAAATGATCAATATCATTTTAAGGCAGAAGTATTTGAGAAATATGTATATTTTTCAGTTGATGGAAAACCCAAAACCGGGGTAGCCGCCGACGAGGTTCCTACCGCCGACGCCACCATTGAGTTTACAAATAATCTTGCCACTTCAGGAATTACCCAGGTGGATGCCGACAGTGTCGGGGTTGCGTTGTATGATTTTCAGGTTACCGATCCTGAACTTACTTCTGCTGTCAGGGCAATTTCTGCCAAAATCTACTACGGAAGCGAGGAAAACAGAACCTCTATTAATTGGGACGGGGCTTTTACCGGAATTATTATTGGGTCGGTTCAAACAGGTCGCGACTTTATTACCGGAGGTCCTGATAAAGTGTTGATGGTACTTCGTGATCCGCCGGGATCAAAAAGTTATTCTTACCTTGAAAAAGGTGTTTCGGTGAAGGAGGCCTCAACCTACAAAGGAGAAGTTAGAAATACCGGCTCTGAATTGTTCACACAAAAACTGGGAACTGAATTGGTTACCTTTACGGGTATCGGTGTCGGTACCATTAATTCGGCTACAACAAGTACCGGTTTTACCCTGGGCGTGCTCCATGAAGAATCAATAGGTGGTAGTGATAAAACCGAAACCACCACAACCACCACTACCCGTTTTCAAACCAGCGACGACCCTTCGTATGTAGGGGAGGATGCCGACGTGTTTGTAGGTTATTCAACCAATATTGCCTACGGATCAACCGAATGTGTAAGTATCATCTCAAAAACAAAATACTACGATAACCCGAGTCGTTATAAGGTTTATAAGTCTCTGACTCCGCT
Source organism: uncultured Maribellus sp. (assembly GCA_964455785.1). Taxonomy (GTDB): domain Bacteria; phylum Bacteroidota; class Bacteroidia; order Bacteroidales; family Prolixibacteraceae; genus Draconibacterium. The sequence goes on along the minus strand of CAYWBV010000099.1, from coordinate 11,501 downwards.
GACCCAAAACTGGCTGATTGTAAAACAAACAGGTTTGGGACTCGCACAGACTTTCGGAACACTGTTTGCCTATCCGCAAAGTCATATTGTCGATCGGTTGTTACCCGAAATGGAGGCGTTACGAAACAATTTTTTGATGCAAAAAGGAGAAGCCGATTTTAATTTGCTGCAAGATCTTGCCAACGATTTGGACACTGTTTTTTATGTCTCTTATCTTTCGGCTGACAATCCAGACTTCGGTAAAAGCAATTTTGACCAAGCTTTTAATAACGCTACTGATCCTGACCCTGATGATGAATATAACGGGCCCAGTTACAAGGTCATTTTCCCCGAACGGAACGATTTTCCCCGAAGTGATACCATATTGTACCTGAACCAGTCCATTTCCAATTGGTATAAACAACTGAAAGCAAACGAGGAGGCAAAAATAAATGCCAAATTGTTACAAAACTATTCCTTTCAGGGAGGTTCTCCTGTTAGTTATTCTGAATCTTATTCTTTTACCGAATCGGGAACCGTTAGTTTTGATATTATGATTGGCGGTAATTTTAAAAATGAAACGGATGTGACCATCATGGGAAGTGGATTCAAACTGTCAATTGATGAGTCGGTTACCACTACTCACGGCGGAGAATTCGTGGATGAGGAAACGCAAAGCCACAGCAAAGGTTTTGTGCTGGCAGAAAGTAACCAGGACTATATCAGTGTTGATGTAATGCACGAAGATGCAGATTCTGACATTGGTAATTCAGATGAAACAAAAGATTTTTATCCGACTTTTGTTTTCAGGACACAGGCGGGTGCAACCTCTTGCCCATACGAAGGTGCCAATGTCACGCAGTTTTTTGAACCCGGCCAGCATGTTATCGACCAGGCAACAAAAAGGATCGAAGTTCCAGAAATAGCGGTAGAGAACGATTTTGTCGAAAATGTACCCTCCGGCGAAGCTGCCTACTTTACGCTTTATTTGCGAAATAACTCCGAAATTGCACAGGATAATTGGTTTACCCTGAAAATTGTCAGCGCTTCAAATCCTTTCGGGGCGAAAATGTTTATTGACGGGGCGCCCATCGGAAACGGACTCGATTTCCTTGTCCCGGCTGGCGGAACATTGTCAAAAACCCTGGAGGTTAAAAAGGGTTCCGAAATGAATTATGATAATTTACAACTGGTTTTACAATCCCGGTGTCAGGAAAGTGTCAACGATTCCGTAACAGTTACCGTTCATTATACTCCTTCGTGTACCAATGTGGATGTTGAAAAACCAGGTGACAAATGGACCTACAATACGAAACTGCCTGTCGTTTCGGTTGACGGTGTCGATAAACATTATATGGAAGTGCGCCTCAACGGTTTTGATGTGAATTACGACAGTTTCAACCACATCAAGTTACAGTATAAATCATCGGCCGAATCTGACGAGGGGTGGAAAACTCTGATGAAATACTACAGCGACTCATTACTGTATCTCGAGGCTCTCGAAAACGGAAATGCCGGATTTATCGATCCGGGTGATGCCGGGACCATCAAATACCTGCTGAAAATGGATGATCTCCCCGACCAGCGGTACGATTTGAGAGCGGTATCAGTTTGTTTAATCAACAACGAGGCAATTGAAAACTATTCGGCAACGGCAAGTGGAATAAAAGATATGTTGCTTCCACGCCTGTTTGGAGCTCCCCAGCCAGCCAACGGAATTTTAACCATTCAGGATGAAATCAGGCTTAATTTTAATGAACCCATCGCCGAAGGTTTGCTGACCAAAAACAATTTCCAGGTCACCGGCATCCGTAATGGAGCCCAGACCGATCATTCAGTTTCCATTCGTTTCGACGGAATCAACGATTTTATGGAAACTGAATTCGAAAAGAATATGACCGGAAAGGATATTACGGTTGAAATGTGGATCAATTCCGATCAAGCCCAAAATGCCACTTTGTTCAATCACGGAAATATCAACGAGTCCATCGGCATGGCCCTGACCAATGATAACCGTCTCCAACTGTTTGTGGGCGACAATATCATAACAAGCAACAATCCGGTGCCTTTCGAACCCGGTTCGTGGGCGCATGTAGCCTTTGTTTTCAGCGAAGAGGGTTATATCACAGGCTACTACAATTTCAGTGAAGTTATCAGTAATGTTTTTGCGGGGATATACTCAGGAATCGGCAATATGGTTGTCGGAAAGAATATTTGGAGCAATGCTGACTTTTTTACTGGACGGATGCACAATGTGAGGATATGGAATGAACAGCTTACCTCCGGCGAACTGCAGGTGAACAGTCTGGCACAACTCTCAGGAAATGAACCCGGACTGCTGGCGTATTATCCTATGGACAGGGCTGTGGGTGAACTGGCTGAAGACAAGGCCCGCGGAGCCAATCTCCTGATGAACGGATGTACCTGGTCGGTACCCGAAGGAAGGGCCGTTCGGCTCAATGGAACAGATAGTTATGTGAAAATAAATACCGGAAGTTCTGCCGTAATTCGTGACAACATGGATTATACCATCGAATTCTGGTTCAAAGGCGAACCGGGACAAACCAATGCGACCCTCTTTAGTAACGGTCGTGGCGACGGGCTGGATATGGGAGGTTCAAAAAACCTTTTCTCCATCGCGTTTAACAATAACGGGAAACTCTGTTTTACAAACAACGGTTTTACTGCAACTGCCGATGGCGATTTCCTCGATAACAACTGGCACCATTTTGCACTAAATGTTGGCAGGACCATCGGAAGAGGACAGATTTACATCGACGGGAACCTGATTAGTTATTTTAGTTCCGAAAAACTGGGTGGAATCGGCTCCGCGTATATGTACCTCGGTGCGCGTGCCTGGTACGCCGAGGGCGAGTCAGCCAACCTGAAACTTGATAACTTTTTTGAAGGAACAATTGATGAAGTAAGGATTTGGAAACTCTATAAATATGAACATCAAATCCAGGAAAGCAATAATACGAAACTCGATGGCAGCGAAATGGGATTGCTGGCCTATTATCCTTTTGAATATTATAAGGAATGGCAGGGGCTTCAGGAGCTCGATTTTACTCTGGCTGATAAAAAAATTCAACCCGACCCGGCCAATGCAGTCCCCGATGCCGAAAATTACAATGCTGAACAGGTGTCGGATACTCCGCCTGTTAAAGACAAGGGGGCGGTTTCCAACCTTGAATTCGACTTTGTGGTGAACAACGATGCTTTAATTGTCTATCTGGAGGAAACACCTGAAAAGATTGAAAAAACCATTGTTACGTTTACCGTCGATGGCGTTCAGGATGTGAATGGAAATGAAAACAGTTCGCCCATTACCTGGAGTGCGTACATCGACCGAAACATGCTTCGCTGGAGCGATACTGAAATCACCGTTTCAAAACCGCTCAACCAGTCGGCCGAATTTACCGTTCAGGCGGTGAACAAAAGCGGTTCGGTTCAGAATTTTTATATTCGGAACAATCCTTCATGGATGAAAATCACGCCCTTGTCCGGAACCATCGATCCCAACACATCCATCAACATCTCTTTTCAAATTGATGAGGGGCTAAATATCGGGACCTACAATGAAATGATTTACCTGGTAAACAGCGACAATGTTTCAGAAGTGCTCGATGTTACTGTTACGGCAAAGGGCGATGCTCCCGACTGGACGGTCAATCCCGGCGATTACAAATACAACATGCAGGTGTACGCCAAATTGCGTATCAACAACATTTTTTCAAAAGATCCGGAGGATAAAATTGCTGCCTTCTCGGCCGGAAAATGTATCGGTGTGGCCAATGTTCAGTATGAAGAACGAAACGACATGTGGTATGCATTTCTGATTGTTTACTCCAACGAAACCAATAAAAACGGGATTGTTTTCAAAATCTGGGATGCCAGCACAGGAATGATTTATCTTGGCGATGCCGGACATGACATCGGTTTTACAAACAATAGCACCGTAGGAACACCTGCTGTTCCGCAAATTTTCGATGCCGGGAACCTGATTTACCAGAATATTGATGTGGCTGATGGTTGGAACTGGATTTCGATGAATGTGAAGTCTCCTTCCCTGAACAGTTTGAATGAGTTGCTCGCCAACATGACCTGGAACTCTTCCAATTTCTTTAAAAGTGAAGCAGATAATCTTAGTGCCAATTATTCCGACGCCCAGTCAAAATGGGTAGAAGAGAATCCGTTTATACTACGGAACACCCTGATGTATAAGGTTTCTTCCTCGCTTTCTCAAACCATTGCAATTGCCGGTGAAAAGATAACACCTTCATCGGAAAGTATTACCGTGAAAGGCAACCAGTGGAATTACATTGGATATCTCCCGATAGTCCGGCTGAAACTCGATGAAGCGCTGGCCGGTTACGATGCCCGGGAAGAAGATGTGATAAAATCGCAGGACGAATTTGCCATGTTTGCCGGAAATATTGGCTGGGTGGGAAGTCTCTCTTATCTGGAACCAGGCAAAGGATATATGATTTTCAGAAATGAAAACAGCAGCGCCACATTAAAATACCCCGATAGTTACGGGACTATGAGTACAAAAAGTAGTGAGGATTTGCCGCCTGCCGAATTTGTCAGCAAAGCCTTTTCACAAAATATGAACCTGGTGGCAATTAGCGATATAGAACCACAACCGGGAGATCGGATACTGGCGTTTGCTGGTTCTGAACTGAGCTCCGAGGTCACCCTCAAAACTATCGGTTACCAGCAGCTCTATTTTATTACCGTTGCTGCTAACACAGGCCAGCCGGTATGGTTCGCGTTCGAACGAAACGGCGAAATTCTGGGCAAAACAGCAGACCCGGTTCCTTTTGTCGCCAACGCCGTAACCGGTACGCTGGAGGAACCTGTATTGCTGAAATTTATTCAAACAGGAGACATTGTGACTGCTTACCCCAATCCTGTAAGTACAGATGTGACCATCTCGTTGGTTACCAAAAAAACAGGCCCTGTCGAAATTCAGATCACTGATATTTCCGGGAGAAAGCTAGTCGAACAAAAAGGAAACAGTGTTGTTGGCGGACAGTCACTCACCCAAATCGATTGCCGCAGCCTCGTTCCGGGTTTGTACTTTGTGGCAGTAAAAGTGGAAGGGGTTTCTCATATCATTAAAATCGAAAAACAATAACGATGAAACAGTTGAAAATAATAGTGATTCTTGTCCTCATCATCGCGGGAGGATGCAGTAAAGATAAAGAAACATTTACGACCTATCCGGTGCCTGACTGGTCAATCCAGGCACCGGAACAGTTGCCTCATAGTTTTACAGCGATTGTGGCTGTTCCTGAAAATATAAATATTTATGCCACCGACGGAGATAAGGTAGCCGCCTTTATCAACGAAGAATGCCGTGGTGTAGGAACGCTGGTAAAATCGGAAAACAGCGGCAGCAACGTCTATTATATCACCATCAGGGCATCTGATACCGAAAACGGGCTCATTGTTTTTCGGTACTACAATGCCCGGCTTTCGTACTTGTACCAGGCCACGCAGAGTATTCCGTTTGAAATTGACGGAACCTTTGGGACCTATGATTCACCGGTGATTATGGAACTGGAAAATCTGTAAAAAAATTGTCTTTTTCGAAAAAGAACATTGGAATTGAAGGCAAGTTTTAAATGTAAATCAAATAGAATGAAACATAGTGTTTTTTTTGTTGTTGGGCTCTTTTTTTCGTTGGGATTAACTGCCCAAACTGAAGCAGTTCAGGATGTAATGCCGGATTCGGCTGGAATCCATTCGTTTTGTGATAACGTATATTTTGAAGCGGCCTTTGGTTCACAAACGCTTTTTTCGTCTGATGTTGAAAATCTGGAATGGAACGATCGTTTTACACCGTTTTTTTCTGTGGCGGCCGGGAAATGGATCTCTCCTCTCTGGGGTGCAGAAATAAAAGTCGAAGGTTTGTCATTGAATGGGTTCAGCACAGCAGAAGGGACTTATACCGCCGCGTCCGGTAACGGTTCCCTGTTTGAGCAGGATCCGGTAAGGAGCCACGTAACCATTCGTCCCGACGGAACTTATCGTCATTTTATCCGCTACGCCAACGTCTCTGTACATCTTTATGCAAGCCTGGCACATTTGCTGTTCGGGAACGAAAAACAAACGAAATTTGATATCGTCCCCTCGGTGGGAATCGGGAATATGCACCTGTTTCCATACAAAGGAATACCCAAAAACAACACTTTATCTGTCTCGTGCGGGCTGACAGGAAAATGGTACCTTACACCAAGTCTCGATATCACCCTAAAAGGGACAGCCGTCTTTTTTAACAACGATTTTGAAGGACGAATAGCAGGTACAACCGATTATGAAAAATATGTAGCTGCCAGTGTGGGGCTGGTGTGGTATATAAAACCAAGGATAGTAAAAAGCATTCTTCAGGAATAAAAAATAGTTTTTTTCAATAAAAGGGAAAGATTCTTTTCTGAAATACGCACCAACATCCTGTTATTGCAGAATAACAATCCACAGCGGAATAACAAATATTGAAAGCGAGGTAGCCAGCACTACAATGCGGGCAACAAGAGTAGTTTCCAGTTGGTATTGTACCGCCAGCGCATACGGAGTTAAACCCAGCGGCATGGCCGAGTCGAGAATGGTGGCTTTCAACTGCATCGGCTCCATCCCTGTATTTTTAGCCACGCCGTAAAAAACAAAAGGAATCGCCAGCATGGTAACTACAACCCAACCAAAAGCAGTTGACCACTCTTTCAGGTTACCGGCTTTGTGTAATCCGAGAAAAATTCCGAGCGAAAAAAGTACCACAGCCGTTACCGAGTCGGAAAACAGGAGGATGGTTTTTTCGGCAACTTCGGGGAGGTTTATTTCAAAAACAACCAAAAAAATACCTGTAAAAACCGATAACAGCAGCGGGTTTTTCAAAAGGCTGAAAAGAAGTTTTTTGCCGTTCAGGCGGTTTTCTCCGTTGATTTCCACAAGGATAATCCCCAGCGTAAAGAGCCAGAAAACATACACTGCCGAAATGATGGCGGCAACCGGCAAAACGGTTTCCCCAAACGTATTCTGCAGCACGGGAATTCCGAGATAAGCCACGTTCCCGAAAGATAAAATCAGGAAAAGAGAACGTTTTATCCTCGGTGATAATCGGAAGATTCTGGCAACAGGAAAAGCCAGCAACATACAAACGACAATATAAACCGAGTTGGTGAGAATTAACCGGAAGTACAGTTGTCCGCCGGGTTCGAGATGCATCAGCGATGCGATAACCAGCGCCGGAAAACCAATCCACAACGCATATTTATTCAGGGTATCAACCCAGGTTTCGGAGACGGATTTGGTACGCGAAAAAAGCAGCCCTGCAAAAATAACAAGGAAAAGGGGAAGTACGGTTTGAAAGGCGATCAGGAAAGTATCCATTCGCCATACTTGATAAATGGCCGCACATCGGTAACCATCATCCCGGCTTTTTCGGCGGCGGTAATTCCCAGGTCGCCATCTTCAAAAACCTGGCAGTATTTGGGTTCTACCCCCATTAACCGGGCGCACTCGAGGAAAGTATCGGGGTCGGGTTTGTGACGGGTAACGTCTTCGGCCGTAACAACGGCATCGAAATACCGCAGGATATCGAGTGTTTTCAGTTGCACTTCGGCGCTTTTCCGGCCCGCGCCGGTGCCTACGCTCATCGGAAGTTTTCCATAATATTTTTTGACGATGGAAACCACTTCATGTATCGGGCGGAGTAAATTGGCTTTACCCCAGAATGCCTGTTGTTTCATCCGGACCATTTCTGCCGGATCAGCAGAAAGCCCGTATTGTTCAACTATCCTTTTGGCAAATTCGATGGTGGGCCGCCCCGTCATTTCGTAAACAATTTGCGGGTCGAAAGTGAACCCGTATTTTTCTCCAACCATGTTCCAGGTGGCCACATGCACCGGCAGCGAGTCCGACAATGTTCCGTCCAAATCGAAAATCAATCCCTTTACTCCAGGTTGAATCGTAATTTCCATTCTGTTCATTTTTTGGCAAAAGTAATATTCCCGTCTGTTTTGCACTTTGAATCTGCCTGATTTCAAAGAGATTTAAAATTTAGTTAAAAAGGATTATCTTTGAAACGAACCTAAAAAATCATCAAAATGAAATTTTTTTCTGTTTGTTTTTTGACTTTATTTTCCTTTGCTGCCTGTGGTAATTCAACCGGTTTAGATGATCCCGCGAATAAAAACAAGAAATGGGTGCTGGTTTGGGAAGATAATTTTGAAACCGAAGGATTGCCCGATTCAAAAATATGGGATTACGAAGAAGGATATGTCCGAAATAACGAAGAGCAGTATTACACCCGCGGCCGTACCGAAAATGCCCGGGTGGAAAACGGAAACCTCGTCATCGAAGCGCGGATGGACAACTGGAACGGCAATAAAATTACTTCGGCCAGTATCAATACGTACGGCAAAAAAAGTATCCTGTACGGCCGTATTGAAGTGCGTGCCAAACTTCCCACCGGACGTGGCACATGGCCAGCCATCTGGATGCTGGGCGACAATTTCAGAGAAGGCACACGCTGGCCCGACTGCGGCGAAATCGATATAATGGAAAATGTGGGGTTTGATCCTGATGTTATTCACGCAAACATTCACACCAAAGCATACAACCACGTAAAAGGAACCAACAAGGGCGATAAAATTACCATTGAAAAACCGTACGACGACTTTCATGTGTATGCCATCGAATGGTTTGAAGACCGCATCGATTTTTTTGTTGACAGTTCGCTTTATTTTTCCTTTCAGAACGAGCAAACCGGTTTTGAGGCCTGGCCTTTCGGAAAACCGCACTACCTGCTTGTCAATCTCGCCATCGGGGGCGCGTGGGGCGGACAAAAAGGAATCGACGAAACAATCTTCCCGCAAAAGTATTTTATTGATTATGTGAAAGTTTTTAAAAAGAAGGAGTAGGCAGTTGCAGTTTCTGTTGATCTCAAAAGCGAAATTTTCAAGGGAAAACTAAGGATAAAACTTGTATATATCTTTTCGGTGGAGGAGACGTTCGAAAATAAGCCTATTGTTCTGAATTTTTAATCCTGCCCGGTAATTGCCGAACCTGATTCTGTAATAATGATGATACCCTTTCAATTTTTTTATGCCAGGAATATCGTCGAGGGTGTTAAGACGTGTTATATCGTTAAAAACAAACTTTTCGATTTTTTGCCTTTCACTTGTTGGAAGTTTGGCCAGCTCTTTCAAAAATGTTTTATTGATGAGGATTTGGAGTGACATTATTTTTTTAACTTTTGGTAATATTCTTTTGCATCGTTTAGGCTAAGGTTTTCTCCAGGGTCATTTTCTTCAATAAACTGTCCTAAAGCATAATCTTCAAGTAGTTCTTCCATTTTTTCGAATGTTTTTATATCAACCTGAACTGCAACAGGACGTTTTTTTTCGTCGGTCAGATATTTCTTTTTAATTGGTAACATCGTTTAAAAAGTTAAAAGTAAAATTCTTATACAAGCCAAAAGTACAAAATATGTAGTGTTTTTATGCTATCCGATAATAAGTTAAACTACACGCGAACCGCCGGGTCCGCCACCTCCGTTTTTCTACCTGACAATTTTTACCGAATATTGTTTTTCCCCGCTGGTTAGTTCTAAAATATAGATTCCCCGCCGCAATCGTTCCACATCTATTTTTGAGGTATGTTCTGTCAGTTTTGTTTTGAAAAGTATTTTCCCGGATAAATCAAACAAAACAGCCTCTTCAAAACGATCGTTGTTTTCGATAAACAGCTTTTGATTTACAGGGTTCGGATATATTCTGGATTGAACTTTGGCGACATCGTTCACTGCGTTTGGAAATTCCAGAACAATTTCCTCCAGCAACACTTCAGTTAAGGTAAAGTCGGCATTCGAATTTCCCAGGTCGAAGACCATGCGTGCGTTGTTTACTGTTTCGTTCATATCGAAAATAAACGTGTAAACGGCAAACGTATCGGCGGCGGTTAACGAATGATATCCGCTGTACGACGACCAGGGAGAAACGCTCATTCCGATATAGGCGCTGAAACTCCGCGAGGTTTCGGCTTTGGCTTTAAACGA
>CAYWBV010000099.1:0-1362 GCA_964455785.1 uncultured Maribellus sp. | reverse complement strand
CCGGCGCTGAACTCCCAGTATGCCCAACTCCAGTTTTGCTGTTCGAAATAGCGGGACAAAAACGTGGTCCACTTAACGCGCGAAACCATGTCTGCTTTATTATAGGCCCCGAATTCGCCAATATGTACCGGAATGTTTTTTTGCTGGCTCAAGGTTCGTAATTTTGAAAATTCCTGTTGTACCACATCGCGTTCGGTTTCCGAATCGTTCCATGTTGTGCCCAGCCAGGCTTCGGAGCCTTCGGACCACTCGGCTCCCTGGTGGGTAAACGTGAACGGGTTGTAATAATGAATGGTCAGAATAATATTTTCGTCGTCCGGGATTTGCAGTTTCGAAAGCCCGCCAAGCCCTCCCCATTCGGGCGTGCCAATCACAACGGTTCTTTCCGGGCTGTCTTCCCGAATGGTTGCCAGTGCATCGGCGGCAAAAACATTCCATTTTTCGGCCGTCAGGTTTCCGTTCGGTTCATTTAAAATTTCAAAAAGGAGAGAATCGGGGTACGTTTTAAAGAATTGCGAGATTTGTTTCCACTGCGCCAGAAACCTCTCTTTCTGTGCGTCGGGGTTGGCAAACAACGCTTCGTGGTGGTGCATGTTAATGATTGCGTGTAATCCGTTGCTGAGCGCCGAATCCACGACTTGCCGGATGCGGTTCAGAAAAGAGGCCTGGATAGAGTAGGGGGGTGTTGCCGAACTTCTCGCAGCCGGTTCCCAGCGGATCGGAATCCGTACATGGTCAAACCCGAGATCGGCAATTTTTTTTGCGTAGCCAGGCTGCCACGGGTTTCCCCATTCTGTTTCGGTTGGCGCCTCAAACATATTTCCGAAATTGATTCCCCGGCCGAGCCGCTGGTTGATTTCAAATGCCTTCTGGCGTGTTTGCGCTCCGGAAACAAACACCGAAAGGAACAATACGACCGATAAAAAAATCTTCATTTCTGCAGGTATAATTACAACGGTTTGCAGGGAGAAAAATAAAGCAAAAATCGGAAGATGAAAAATGTTTGTTCAGATTAATTCTACTTTGACACATTCTAAAAATCTGCCTGTTTTTACCCCGGATTCCCAAAGGAAACAGGTTGATTTTTCTTCTTTCACCCTTTAGGGATGGCGTAAAAAAGAAGAAAAATCCGGTTTCAGGCCAATTTGTCAAAGGAAAATTAAATCACCGGGTTATAAATCCAGTCGATTTTTTCGGCCAGCGAATAATCTTTTTCCGTGATTTTTCCTTCGCTGTGGGTAAACAGCATAATTTTCACTTTTTTATAGGAATGAACCAGAATGTCGGGGTGATGATTCTCTTTTTCAGCCTGCAGCGCAATCTTGTTGACAAAATCGATAGCCCAGTTAAAGTTTTGAAAAA
>CAYWBV010000098.1:5677-12867 GCA_964455785.1 uncultured Maribellus sp. | reverse complement strand
GGCAATCCAGTAATATTTCCGGATGTCCCATGAACTCGGTTCCACTTCCCTGCCGCTGTATTTCATCCAGATTTTGTAGTGCCCCAGTTCATCGGCAGCAATGGCGTTCAATACCTTTGCGTTTTTCTCGTTTTTTAATCTCTGTGCGAGCCGCCGGTAAATATGGTATTCGGTTATTTCGTTCCGCTGTGCCTGGATGATCTGTTTGCGTACCAGCGGCGTTAATGATTTTATTTCGGATTCGGTTTTCATTTTATTTTAACCATTCGAAAGTTACATAATGATCGGGAGTCATTCCCAGGTTTTGATATGTTTTATGAGCAGGAATGTTCGATTTGTCGGCATACAACCGTATTCCTTTCAGATTTTCGTTGTTTAGTACCAGGTTTTTTACGTGAGAATACATCGCCCGGTAAACCCCTTTTCTTCTGAATTCGGGAAGTACATAAACCGACTGTATCCACAAAACCGTACCGTTACGCCAGTCGCTCCATTCAAAAGTGGTCAAAAGCGAGCTGATAACTTTGTCCCCGGCTTCGGCAACATAGTAGTTTCCTTTGGTTGAATCCGACAAAACTGCGGCAACGCCTTTTTCAACGGTGGACTGGTTTAATTCAATTCCTTCAGTTTCTTTTGCCATTGACAACTGAAATCCCACAATAAAATGGAGATCTTGTGTTTCGGCTTTTCTAACTTTCATAATTTCTCTTAAATTCGGCTAAAATAATAATTCCTGAAAATTAGGGAGATTTTGAAGGTAAAATAAACGATGAAAATTGTGGTTGTAGCATCCAAAAATCCGGTTAAACTGGAGGCGGTGCAAAAAGGTTTTTTTTCGATTTTTGGGGCTGTGGAGGTTTGCGGGGCAGAAGTAAGTTCGGGTGTTTCCGATCAGCCGTGTACTGATAATGAAACTCTGACGGGCGCCCGCAATCGTGCTGAGAATGTAAGAAAACAAGTAAAAGATGCCGATTTCTGGGTGGGGATTGAAGGTGGAATTGCGCCGTCGGAAAAAGGATTGGAGGCGTTTGCCTGGATCGTTATTATTTCGAAGGAAAAATATGGTGAGGCGCGTACCGCTTCTTTTCTTTTGCCGGCAAAAGTGGCCGCATTAATTGCAGAAGGCCATGAATTGGGTAGAGCCAACGATATGGTTTTCGGACAGAACAATTCGAAACAAAAACAGGGCGCTGTGGGTTTGCTGACTCAAAATAAAGTCACCCGCTCTCAATTGTATCAACAAGCTGTTCAACTCGCTCTGATCCCTTTTGTTAATCCCGGACTATTTTAATACAACATTTATTTTTTGCGTATGCGGGCCAAAACATCTTCAATTTTAATCCTCTCTTCTTCGAGAAGGACCAACTGAAGTTTTTCCTTTTCCAGCAACTGGCTCACCATTGGCCCGACTTCGCCGGTAATGATGGTTGAAACCCCTTCATTCTGTAAAAACCGGACTAATTGTATTCCGCTGTTCTCCGAATTTTTATAGGGGTTTTCGATAATGGAAAACTGATCTGCTGAGGTGTTGTATAAAACAACATTTTCACATTTCCCGAAACGAAGATCAAGAAACGATTTTTCGGTTTTCCCTGCGGAAGAAATTGCAAATATTTTATTCATTTTAAAATGTTTAGTGCGTAATATAACAATTAATATAGAAAAAGAGTTTCAGGAAACCTGCCCATTTAATTCTTCCCAGTATTCAACCGCTCTTCGGGTGTGGGGTATTACAATGGTTCCGCCAACTAAATTGGCCACCGAAAAAACTTCAAAGATTTCAATGGTAGTGGCCCCAAGTTCAAAACATTTTTCGAGATGATATTTTATACAATCGTCGCAGCGCAGCACCATCGACGTGGCTAGGCCCAGCATTTCCTTTACTTTGCTGCTGAGCGCCCCGTCCCGGTAGGTCAATGTATCGAGGCCGTAAATCCGTTTCAATACCTTATTGTCGGCTGCGAGGATTTTTTCATTCATCTTTGCCCGGTAGGCGTTAAATTCGTCACTTCGTTTTCCCATTTTTAATTTTGAAATGATTACAAAAATTTTGTTTCGTGTGCTTCCTTTGATAATGATTTTTCCCAAAGAGGGTCGCAAAGTTATTCATTTTTCATTCTAAAAAAGATTGATAAATATCAGTCTTGTTAATTTATTGAATATTAGTGCATAAGATGTGTTTAGGGTTGAATACTGCTGTTGAAATACAAAAAAAATTAACAAAAAAATAACCGGGATGTTTCGGGCTTAAAAAACCAAAGGTGGTATTTTTATGGCTCCCAAACCCACAGAATAAATGAAAATATTTGAGATACTGTTTTTTTTAACGGATGTGTCGCCGTGTTAACACATCTAATTTTATAACTGTCGGCTGAAGGCAATTCTATCAGAGGAAGGTCGTTATTCTTATATTGGTTTTTGCGTTATATTTGCACACTCAACAGGGAAAACAATGAGGCAACTTTTTCTTTCTATTTCAGGTTTGTTTTTTTGCCAAATGTTGCTTGCACAAGTTACATTTCCTGAAATGCTGCAACCTGAAAAAAAGACTCCGTTAATTTTACAACAACTTGAAGTGAACCAGGATCCGCGTCTGGAAAAAATGCTCGACTGGCACATCGAAAGCAACAAAAAAAGAAACGGAACCGACGGTTTTCGAGTCGATATTTTTTCGAGCAGCGATTTAAATGCCAAAGAAAAAGCGCTTCAAAAGAAAGTGGAGTTTTTATCGAAATACCCCGATCAGAATGCGTATATCCTTTTTATAGCGCCAAATTTCAGGGTCAGGATTGGTGATTTCAGGACCAAAAACGAAGCGCTGAAAATGTATAAAAAAATACAGGGGACTTATCCCGCTGCGTTCATTGTTCAGGATAAAATTGATTTTCCAATGGTGAAACCAACGCAATATGAGTGAATTAATAAAGCATGAATGTGGTATTGCATTAATCCGGCTGTTAAAACCGCTTTCCTATTATCAGGAAAAGTACGGTACATGGAAATACGGATTAAATAAATTGTATTTGCTGATGGAAAAGCAGCACAACCGCGGGCAGGATGGCGCCGGCGTGGTTTGTGTAAAAACCAATCTAAAACCCGGGAGCACATACATCAGCCGGTTCCGTTCGGTAGAACAAAATCCGATCAAAGATATTTTCGACAAAGTAAATAAACCTCTTAAAAAGGCGAAACGAAATCAGTTCGATATTGAGGATCCGAAATGGGCTGCTGAAAATTTTGCATTTGCCGGCGATTTGTACCTCGGGCATTTAAGGTACGGTACTTTTGGTAAAAACAGCATCGATTTTGTTCACCCGGTGATGCGCCAAAACAACTGGAAATCGAGGAACCTCGTGTTGGCGGGTAACTTTAACCTCACCAATACCGACGAGCTTTTTAAGGTGCTCGTCGATTTGGGGCAACATCCAAAAGCATATTCCGACACGGTTACTGCGCTTGAAAAAGTGGGCCACTTTCTGGACGAAGAAAACCAGTTGCTTTTCAGAAGATATAAAAACGAAGGTTACAGCAATAATGAAATTTCGCCGCTGATTGAAAAAAACCTGGATGTCCAGAATATTCTTGAAAGGGCTACCAAAGACTGGGACGGCGGGTATGCAATGGCCGGTTTAATCGGGCACGGTGATGCGTTTGTAGTGCGTGATCCATGGGGAATTCGTCCGGCATTTTATTACTACGACGACGAAATTGTGGTTATCGCTTCCGAACGTCCTGTCATCCAGACGGTGATGAATGTGCATGTGTGGGAGGTGAACGAAATTGGCCCCGGAGAAGCATTGATTGTAAAAAAAGACGGACAGGTAAGTAAAGAAATGATCCGCGTGCCGCACAAACGAAAATCATGTTCGTTTGAAAGAATTTATTTTTCAAGGGGCAGCGACAAGGATATTTACAAGGAAAGAAAAGAACTCGGCCGGTTGATTAGCCCGGCTATTTTGAAGGCGGTTGACTACGATTTCGAAAACACTGTTTTTTCTTATATCCCGAATACGGCGGAAACAGCATTTTACGGGATGATTGAAGGAATTCGCGAATACCTGGTTGACTGGAAAATAGAGGAGATTAGAAGACGCAACGGTTCGCTTACCGATGACCAAATCAAAAAAATCATTTCACTGGAACCCCGGATGGAAAAAATTGCCATCAAAGACGTAAAGTTGCGCACTTTTATTGCGGATGATGCCAGCCGCGACGACCTTGTTGCCCATGTTTACGATGTAACTTACGGGATTGTCCGAAACGATATTGATACTTTGGTTATTATCGACGACTCCATTGTTCGCGGAACTACACTGAAAAACAGCATACTCCGTATCTTGGATCGCCTGCACCCGAAAAAAATTATTGTTGTTTCTTCGGCGCCTCAAATCCGTTATCCCGACTGTTACGGGATTGATATGGCACGGCTCGACAAATTTATTGCGTTTAACGCCGCCATCGAGCTGTTAAAAGAAACCGGGCAGGAGTCGGTTATTCAGAGTGTTTACAAAAAGTGTAAAGATCAGGAGCACCTTTCCAAAGAGGAGATGGTCAATTATGTACGCGAAATTTATCGTTCATTTACTCCCGAAGAGATTTCTGCAAAAATTGCGGAGTTGTTAAAACCAGATGATTGTAAGGCTGAAATCGAAATTGTTTATCAGTCGATTGAAAACCTTCACAAAGCATGTCCGAATGATTTGGGTGATTGGTATTTTACCGGGAATTATCCAACGCCGGGCGGGAACAGGGTGGTAAACGGTTCGTTTATCAATTTTGTGGAAGGAGTTGACGAAAGAGCCTATTGATGTTAGAATCAGATATTCAGAATAAACCAAAAGCCGGTTTATTTTCCGCCGGAATCAGATTTCGAAATTGAAGCCTTTTTCCAAAAATGCCTCATATTTGTTGGAATTGAACCGGTAATAAAACGCTCCTTTTTTCGAAGTTTCTTTCTCTTTTTCGTTTAGTTTCTCCAGCAATTCCATCGAGAGTAGTTTTTTTCTGAAATTTCTTTTGTCGAAAGGACGCTGATAAATGGCTTCGTACAATCCCTGAAGTTGCGGGATGGTAAATTTTTCGGGCAATAATTCAAATCCAATCGGTTGTGTCCGTGCGCGTATCCGTAGTTTTCTCAACGCTTTCCCGACCATTTCCGAGTGGTCGAAAATTAATTCCGGCAGTTCCGAAAGCGAAATCCAGGAAGCGCCATATTCTTTTACCAGTTTCCGGTCGTAATCGTTAATTCGTACAAGCGAAAAATAGGCGACTGAAATTATCCTTCCACCCGGGTCGCGGGTTAAATCGCCAAAAGCGTACAACTGTTCTTTGTAAACGTTGGTCAACCCGGTAAGTTGCGATACAATTCTTTCCGCAGCATCATCAAGGCTTTCTTCCGGATCGACAAAACCGCCCATCAGCGACCATTTGCCTTTGGCCGGTTCAAAATTGCGTTTTAAGATTAACAGTTTTAGTTCGCGTTCATTTTCGTCGAATCCGAAAATAATGGAATCGACAGCAACGAGCAGTTTTCGGTGTTTTTTATAAAAATCCATAGGATACTATTCTGGTTCAGGCCACTGACTGTTTTCTTTTCCCTGCACATATGTTTCAATATGCCTGTCCCTTTTTACTTCGTAAATATCTTCGATGGTTACAATAATCCCGGTTTCCAGCACATCGCCAAATTCATCGTTTATGGCTGTTCCGAAAGTTTTCATTGACGGTGATAAATTCATATAAGCATTTATCAGCGGCGGGACATTTTCGCCATATTGCCTTACCGTTTGAACAAGGATTTTATAATCATCCTTGTAATTATCTCCGGTAAATATTTTTTTCATTTCGTCAACGTTGTAGTTGAATTCGACAGGTTTTTTGGGATATACGAGGTTGCTTTTATCCCTGAAGTATTTTTTGAAAAAGAACTGGATAAGGTTTCTCGCGTCGTTGTGGAAATGGGTGTACATGGTAACTTTTCCGAAAAAATATTTGATTTCCGGGTGGTCGACGGTTAAAGCGCCCAATCCGTCCCAAAGGTTATCGAGTGCAAACAAGGCTTTTGCCCCGGCTTTGCTTGACTGGTATGCAGGTTGTACAAAAGAACGGCCCAACTCAAGCGTACAAGGCAGATAATCATCGATAAATTCTTTGGAGAAATGAAAAAGATGAGATGTGGCCAGCATTACTTCTCCATTTTCGTCGATGGCCGCTTCACTTCCCAGTAGGTACCGGTAGCCACCCAGGATTTCCTTTGCGTCTGGATCCCAAACGATAAGTTGTTTGTAAGGTACGTCTGAAATATCGTAAGCATCAATGTCGGTTTCTTCTCCGGTGCCGCCGCCGGCATCCCTGAAAGTGATTTCCCTTAAACGGCCAATTTCGTGCATAATCGAGGGCGAATCTTTGTGGGTAATGATATAAATTTCGTTGCCCCCTTTATTGGTTTTACGCAACAATTTGTCGGGGGTAAGCTCGGCAAAGATTGCTTCTCTGGGGAGCGGCGCTACTATTTCTTTCATTTTCTATTCTTTTAGAAAAACGGCAACAAAGTTAAAAAAATAAGGGTTCAATCGTCTATTCTGGTTTTTTAATTTCCTGTGTCCGCTCTTTCCCGGAGGCCGTAAACCAGGTCCTTTACAAACGAAGCCCACTCCGATTGGGTTTTTGTTCTGTCGAACATGGTGTAGGGCAGTGGTTTGCCAAAGTAGATACTTATTTCAGAGTTGCGGTGTTTAAAGGTCTCATCGGCAAGGAAAAACATTTCCAGGTTCCATTTTATCCTGAAAAATTTTCGAAGGTTGGCAATCCTGTAAAAACGGTTGGAATTCCGCCCTTCAATGTAAACCGGGATGATGTCCCTCTGGTGCTGGATGGATTTCGAAATAAAATGTTTTTTCCATTCCAAATCAATAATCTTCCCTTTTATCTTTCGCGAAGCCAGGCCTGCAGGAAAGATCATTATTTGTTGTTCGGAATTGTAAGTGTCAGTGAGGATTTTGGCTACTTCACGGCTGTGGCTTCCATGTTTGTTTACCGGTACAAACAGCGGTTTCAGGTTGACAATATTAAATAAGATATCATTCGACAGTGATTTGAATTCGCCTAACTTCTGATGAATGGATTTCATGAGTAACAATCCGTCGAAACCGCCCAGCGGATGGTTGCTCGCGAAAATAAAACGACCGGTT
>CAYWBV010000098.1:0-5577 GCA_964455785.1 uncultured Maribellus sp. | reverse complement strand
AATGTAACACTGTGGAATAAAGTGGAATAGGATGGAATGTTTTGGAATAAATTCTTACTTTTACCGTTAATAAAAAGGTTCCAAAAAGAAATGATAGAATTTGCCGGGACATATAATGCAACCATTGACGATAAAGGGCGGGTGGTTTTGCCTGCAACCTTTAAAAAGGAGATGGGTGAACATGCTCTCGAGCCTTTGATTGTTGAGCGGAATCTTTTTAAAGGATGTCTTGATATTTATCCTGAAAGATTTTGGAAGGAACGGGTAGTCGCATTTAAAAGCACACTTGATCCGTTTGATGAAGAGGACGATGCTTTTCTCCAGTTTTTTTATGAAAACTTTAAAAAAGTAGTCATGGCGCCCAATGGCCGTATTAACATTCCTGCCGAATATCTGGAATACGGAAGCCTGAAAAAAAATGTATTGATGATTGGAATGGGTTTTTCAATCCGCGTTTGGGATGTTGATGAATACGACAAAGTGAAGATGGACAAAACAACATTTGCCCAAAAATTTAAAGAGAAGAGGAAAAATAAAACCGAAAGCAAATGAACCTGGAATACCACATACCGGTTTTGCCCGACGAAAGTATTGCCGGATTGAATATCGGGCAGGGCGACGATGTTGTGGATGCAACTTTCGGCGGTGGCGGCCACTCCCGGTTAATACTCGAGAATCTCGGTGAGGGTAGGCTTTTTGTTTTCGATCAGGATGAAGATGCTGCCGGGAATACGATTAAAGATAGCCGCCTTTTTTTTATCCGGCACAATTTCAGGTACATAAAAAACTTTCTGAAATATTATGGGGTGGAAAGTGTCAGCTCAGTCTTTGCTGACCTCGGTGTTTCATCCCACGATTTTGATGTACCCGAGAGAGGGTTTTCTTTTCGTTTCGATGGGAAACTCGACATGCGTATGAACCAAAATGCCACCACCGACGCCGCGACTATCATCAACCAGTATTCCGAAGAAAAACTGGTATCGCTTTTTCGTTTGTACGGAGAAATAAATAATGCCGGAAAACTGGTTTCCGAGATTATAAAAAAAAGAAATCAGCGACCGGTTGAAACGACAGCCGAGCTCAGGGAAATTGCAGCAGGTTGTTCTCCGCGCGCTACCGAAAACAAATACCTCGCGCAGGTATTTCAGGCATTACGAATTGAGGTGAACGACGAAATGGAAGCGCTCAAAGAATTTTTGGCGGCGTCGCTCGACATTTTAAAACCGGGCGGTCGGCTGGTAACGATTACATACCACAGTTTGGAAGACCGGTTGTGCAAAAATTTTATGAAAACCGGAAACTTCGCAGGGAAGGTTGAAAAGGATTTCTATGGAAACCCGAATTCCCCTTTTAAAATGATCAACCGGAAAATAATTACCCCGAGAGAAGAGGAGTTGAAAAATAACCCGCGGTCGAGGAGTGCAAAACTAAGAATAGCCGAAAAAATATAATATGGCAGAGAAAGTAAAAAATAATAAAAAGTCAGGTGGCATGAAATCATTCATCGGAGGTACCATACTTACCGATGAAAAGGTAACTCGCCAGTTGCCATTTATTCTCTTTCTTGCTGCTCTGGGAATCTTGCTGATAACCAACCGGAACTGGTCGGAACGTACCATTCGGCGGGTCGAAATATTGCAGGATACGATTGATGAACTACGCTCGGAATCCATCACCTTATCGGCAAAACTGATGGATGCAAGCAGGCCCTCGAAGGTGTTGAAAAAAGTGAAAGAGGCCGGAATCAAGTTGGAAGAACCGGTTGCACCGCCAAAAAAATTAAAAGTCAGGGAGGATTGATGAAATGGGTATCCGGAGATCAATCATAACGCGGATTGCTATTGTTTATTTATTACTGCTGCTTTTTGGAGTGGTGGTAATATTTAAGTTGGTATCCATTCAGCAAATTAAAAACGATCGCTGGCAACAAATTGCAAAAAATCTTGAAAGCAACACGATTGTTGTAGAACCCAGCCGCGGTAATATTTGTGCTGATGACGGCAGCGTTCTGGCCACCTCGGTTCCGGGTTATTATGTGAGGATTGACCTGGCTTCGGAAGGGGTGAAAAAAGTATTTGCCAATGAAAGAGATTCCCTGGCGTGGTACCTGTCTTCATTTTTCAGAGACCTGCCAAAACAGGAATACAAACGAAGGTTAAATGCTGCCTATAAAAGTGGTAACCGGGGGTTTATGATAACTCCGCGTAAAGTGGATTACACCGAACTTCAGCAAATAAAAAAATTTCCAATCATTCGTAGAGGCCGTTTTGGAGGCGGGATGATTATCGAGCAGGAGAACAAAAGAATAACTCCCCTGGGAGTTTTGGCCTTTCGTACCATCGGGGGTTTAAATAAAGGTGTTAATGGCGGTACTCTGGGAAATGTAGGATACACAGGACTTGAAGGGGCTTACGAAGATTATCTGAGGGGGAAGGACGGAGTTGGTTACAAAGAAAATCTTTCAGGGAGATGGGTTACCAGAATTGAAATTGAACCCCGCGACGGGATGGACATTATTACCACACTCAACGTTAAAATGCAGGATATTACTGAAAGCGCCCTGCTAAGGCAACTCGGTGCAACCAATTCCGATTGGGCGACCGCTATTCTTATGGAAGTTGAAACCGGTGAAATTAAAGCGGTGGCCAATCTCGGACGCGAAAACGGGAATTATTACGAAAATTACAATTACGCGCTGGGGCATGCCGGTTGCTACGAACCAGGTTCTACGTTCAAATTGATTTCGCTGATGGCGGCCATGGAAGACGGCTTGATTGACACCAGCGATGTTTTTGATACCGGCAGCGGCGTATGGAAATATAAAGGCCGGACGATTTACGACAGCGACTACAAATACGGCGGGCACGGAGAAATTTCTGTAAAGAAGATCTTCGAAGTATCCTCAAACGTAGGGGTGGCCAAAATAATCACTTCTTGTTACGAAAATAATCAGAAGGCGTATGTTGACCGTGTTTTTAGCTTTGGGGTAAACAAACCACTCGGCATTGAAGTCCCCGGTGAAGGGCAGCCGTTTTTCAAATATCCGGGAGACAAAGATTGGTGGGGAACCTCGCTGGCATGGATGTCGTATGGATACGAAACCAAAATGACTCCGCTGCAAATTCTTACGTTTTATAACGCTGTTGCCAATGACGGAGAAATGGTAAAACCCCGGTTGGTAAAGGAAATCAGGGACAAGGGAGCGCGTGTAAAACATTTCAAACCAGTAGTGTTAAATTCATCAATTGCGTCAAGAAAAACCATACATAAGGCACAAAAGATGCTGGAAGGTGTTTGCGAAACCGGTACCGGAAAATCACTCCAGAACGACTATTTTAAAATTGCCGGGAAAACCGGTACAGCGCAAATTTCAACGGGCGCCGGCGGATATCAGAAAGGAATGTACCTCGCTTCGTTTGCCGGATATTTTCCAGCTGACGACCCTGAATACTCTTTAATAGTGACTTTTAACAATCCAAGAGGAGCTTATTATGGCGGTTCTGTGGCAGGCCCGGTTTTTAAGGAAATCGCCGAAAAAATTTATGCCGCCCGGATCACTGTTAAAGAAATGGAAGAATTGCCCGAACCCGATGAAAATATTTTGCCCGATATCAAAAAGGGGAAATCGAAAGATATTCTGAAAATTGCCCGGGAACTGGATATGGATATGGTAAAGGGCAAACCCGAAACCACATTGGCATCGGTTAAAAAAGAAAACGACCAGATTATTTTAGGTGAAAATGAAATTGCCGCAGACAGGGTTCCCGACGTTCGCGGGATGGGTGCAAGGAATGCAGTTTATTTATTGGAAAATGCGGGTTTACGCGTGAAAGTTAAAGGAATGGGAAAAGTACGGCAACAGTCGCTTACCCCCGGAAGTAAATACCAACCCGGGCAAACCGTCTATCTAACACTGAGTTAAAATGAAATTAGCGGAATTAGTAAAACATATCAGTTATATAAAAATAACCGGGCCGGTTGAAAAGGAGGTTACCGGAATAGAGTTCGATTCGAGGAAAATTGTTGAAGGTTCGGTTTTTGTTGCGCAAAAGGGGGTTCATGTTGACGGGCACCGGTTTATTCCGACTGCGGTTCAAAAAGGGTCAACCGTAATTTTTTGCGAGGAGATTCCTTCCGGGTTTGACGGTAAAGTTACTTTCGTTCAGGTTGACGATTCCAACGCCGCCCTTGGCGAAGTAGCTTCTGCATTTTACGGGCTTCCCTCGTCAAAATTGAAAGTGGTTGGGGTTACCGGAACAAATGGGAAAACCAGCATCGCGACACTTTTACATCGCCTGTTTCTGAATCTCGGGTACAAAGCCGGGCTGATCTCGACCATTTCCTATAAAATAAACGAAACAGAAGAAGTCGCTTCACATACCACTCCCGATGCGTTAAAAATTCAGCAGTTGATGTCTGCCATGGTTGACAACGGCTGTGAGTACTGTTTTATGGAAGTAAGTTCGCACGCTGTTCATCAGCAACGGATTGCAGGAATAAATTTTTGTGGAGGTATTTTTACCAACATCACTCACGATCATCTCGATTACCACAAAACATTTGCGGAATATATCAAAGCCAAAAAAATGTTTTTCGATAATCTTTCCTCCAATGCTTTTGCCCTGACAAATCTCGATGATAAAAACGGGATGGTGATGGTGCAGAATACCAAAGCCAGAACAGTCACTTTTTCAATCGGGAAAATGGCCGACTACCGCTGTAAAGTGCTTGAGAATCATTTTGACGGGATGTTGCTGAATATGGCGGGCCACGAAATCTGGACACGATTTGTCGGGCGTTTTAACGCCTCAAATCTTCTTGCTGTTTTTGCAGCTGCTATCAATCTCGGTCAGGATGTGGGCGAAACCCTCACTCAAATTAGTAATCTTTCGCCTGTAAAGGGGCGCTTTGAAACCGTTCGTACTGCCGATGGGAAACTTGGAATTGTAGATTATGCACACACACCCGATGCTTTAAAAAATGTGCTTGGCGCGATTTCCGAAATCAGGAGCAGGAACGAAAAAGTGATTACAGTGGTTGGCGCCGGTGGCGACCGTGATAAAACAAAACGCCCCGAAATGGCGCGCGAGGCGTTGCTGGCCAGCGATAAAGTTATCCTTACTTCCGACAATCCGCGGACTGAAATTCCGGCGCAAATTATCAAAGACATGGAAGCTGGCGTGGAAGCGCAGTTCAAAAATAAAGTGGTTTCCATCGAAAACCGGAAAGAGGCCATAAAAACCGCGGTGATGATAGCCCAACCCGGCGATATTATTTTGGTGGCCGGCAAAGGTCATGAAAATTACCAGGAAATAAATGGGGTAAAGTACCATTTCGACGATATGGAAGTGTTAAAGGAATTTTTTGGAGTGGATGAATAAAATCCTTAGTTATGTTGTATTATTTGTATGAAATATTGGCTGAATACGATGTCCCTGGAATTGGGATGTTTCAGTACATTTCTTTTCGTTCGGGCGCGGCCATTATTCTTTCGCTTTTTATTGCTACCGCTTTTGGAAAAAAAATTATCCGGTTTTTGCAACGCCAGCAAATTGGCGAAGAGATCAGGGATTTGGG
>CAYWBV010000097.1:3509-12869 GCA_964455785.1 uncultured Maribellus sp. | reverse complement strand
GAAATCAGAATTATAAATGCCGGCACTGAAAACAACCTCATACTAAAAG
The DNA here is from genome assembly GCA_964455785.1 of uncultured Maribellus sp. Classification (GTDB taxonomy): domain Bacteria; phylum Bacteroidota; class Bacteroidia; order Bacteroidales; family Prolixibacteraceae; genus Draconibacterium. The sequence continues at coordinate 12,820 of CAYWBV010000097.1, read as the reverse complement.
AAAACCATTTAAAATATTTTTGTTCACCGGGTAGGGATAGCCAGCGTTGAAGTGTCTTACCTTTTGAAAGAACAAATCAATGGATTCAAAAAGATCAATCAAGGCATTAATACTGGCTCATTTGGATGGCGAATTGACCGGAGAAGATTTAAAAAAACTAACCGATTGGCTGGCGGATTCCCAGGAAAATGTCAGGTATTATGCTCAGATTAAAGATTTATGGGAAGCCTCTTTAACCGATGCTTCGCGGATAGCCGAAACAGAAAAGGAATGGGCGAAGTTGATCCAAAAAATAAAAAAAGAAGTTCGCCACAATATGTTCCGGCATCACACCAACCTTCAAATTATCTGGCGTTTTGCGGCCATCCTGATTGTAGGTATTGTTATGGGCGTTCTGGTTGTAAAATACACATCGGAACGTCCCCCGCTTTATATAACTGCTGTTGCACCCAAAGGTTCAGTTACCCAGATGATACTGGCCGACAGCACCATGGTTTATCTGAACGCGGGGACAGAAATCCGGTATTCGCCGGAATCGGAACAGAAAAAAAGGGAAGTATTTTTAAACGGCGAAGCATGGTTTGATGTGGCCAAACAAAAAAACAGCCCTTTTGTTGTTCACACATCGTTATACGATATAAATGTAACCGGCACCCAGTTCAATGTAAAATCGTATGACTCGGACCCGGAAATAACCACAACGCTCGAAGAAGGTGAAATCAGGATAAATGCAACGGAAAAATTTCAACTCGCTGAAGCCATTATTCTTAAACCTGGGGAACAGGCCGCTCTTGATAAAAACACAAAACAGATAAACATTAAACAGGTTGACACAAAACTATTTACATCGTGGAAAGACAACAAACTCATTTTTTTGAACATGAATTTCAAAGAATTAATTGTTTTGCTCGAACGGAAATATGGAGTTGAAATCGAAATAAATAATCAGGGGATACTCAAATATCATTACACCGGAACCATTAAAAATGAATCGATTCTTGAGATTCTTGAGATTATTAAACACACATTGCCCATTCAATATAAAATCGAAGGTCAAAAAATTATAATTAACAAAATGGAACAGGAGAAATAATATGAAATAAACCATGTTACGAATTAAAGCCGGCAGATGCTGTAACATCTGGCCGGCCCTAAAAAATTTTTAAGTGGTGCTGTAACACCAACAAAGTTTAATTAAAAACATTCAAATCTATGAAAAAAAATGGACATGCCCGATCCAGGGGAAACCGGATTTGGCACAAAGCGGTATTAATTATGAAACTTACGGCAATTCTTTATTTTGTTTGTCTGATGCAGGTTTCGGCAACGGTCTATTCGCAGGCCACAAAGTTTTCGTTTAAGGCAGAAAATAAACAGGTTATCGATGTTCTGAAGGAGATTGAGGAAAGTAGCAATTTCCGGTTTTTTTACCAAAACGAACAGGTGAATGTGGAACGCCGCGTCACGGTAAAAGCCAACAATTCCACCGTTGAAGAAATACTCGGTGAAATATTTAAGGGGCAGGGTATCAACTACAGAATAATGGAAGATTTTCTGATTCTGCTCAGCCCCGAAAACAACGCATCCGAAATATTGGGAATGGCGGATAGCAACTTGCAGGGTTTTCAACAACAAAGAACTGTAACAGGTAAAGTTACCGACAGCAACAATCTTCCGTTACCAGGTGTTTCAGTGATAATAAAAGGCACTACACAAGGCACAGTTACCGATATCGATGGTGTTTATTCCATCAGCAACATTCCGCAGGAGGCAACATTGTTGTTTTCATTTGTGGGGATGAGGTCACAGGAAATTGTTGTTGGCGCCCAAACTTCAATCAATGTAACCATGGAGGAAGAAACCATTGGAGTTGATGAAGTAGTGGTGGTTGGTTATGGTACGATGAAAAAAACAAACCTGACCGGCGCCGTTGACCAGGTAACCAGCGAAGTATTCGAAAACCGTTCAGTATCAAACGTTACACAAGCATTACAAGGTGTTGTCCCTAACTTAAACATCTCGTTGCAGGACGGTAAACCGAGCCGTTCGGCCAGTTACAATATTCGCGGAACAACTTCGATCGGACAGGGCGGAAGCGCTTTGGTTTTGATCGACGGTGTAGAAGGCGATCCTGCGTTGCTAAATCCCAATGATATTGCAAGTGTTTCAGTATTGAAAGACGCTGCTTCGGCTGCCATTTACGGAGCCAGGGGTTCGTTTGGTGTTGTGTTGATCACAACCAAAGAAGCATCAAAAGGAAAAACTACGATCAATTACTCCGGCAGTTTTTCAGTACAATCGCCCACAACTGTCCCCGATAATGTAACTGATGGTTATATTTGGGCTGAACGATTCAGAGAGGCGTACAATGCATGGAACAACTACTCTTCTCTTCCGAGTAAGATTAACAAATCGCAGTTATATTCCGACGCATGGCTTGCAACTTTTAAAGAACGTAAAGAACAAGGTATTACTGAAGAAGTTGTTACAGAATCGAATGGTACATACACATACTTTGGCAATACCGACTGGTACGATGCATTGTACAAGGATCAGACCTTTGTTCAGGATCACAATTTGACAATCTCGGGCGGGAATGACAAAGCCGACTTTTTTGTCTCTGGCCGTATGTACGACTACAACGGGTTATTCCGGTACAACTCGGATACCTATCAAACCATGAATATCCGCGCCAAAGGTTCTCTCCAGGCTTTTGACTGGTTAAGGCTAACCAATAACATGGAATTTTCTGATATGACCTACCACAACCCGCTCAACGTTGGTGAAGGAGGCTCTATCTGGAGAAATATTGCCGACGAAGGTCACCCTACATCACCGATTTTTAACCCCGACGGAAGCCTGACTATGTCGGCAGCTTATACCGTTGGTGATTTTATTTACGGGAAGAACGGACTTGATACCCACAAAAAAGTATTAAAGAATACCACCGGATTTACAGCCAAATTTATGGAAAACAAACTTCGTGTAATTGGCGATTTTACTTTCCGAAATTACGATAACAATGATATCCAGAAACGTGTTCCGGTTCCTTACAGTACAAAACAAGGCGTGACCACATGGCTGAGTACCAAATACAACGATTTAAAAAATTCGATTCGTAATACCTTCTATACGGCAACCAACCTTTACGCTGAATATGAAGATACTTTTGCTGAAAATCACTATTTCAAGGGAATGGTTGGCTACAACTACGAAACATCCAAATATCAATCTACCTATGTTCAGCGAAATGGATTGTTGCTGGAAGATGCAGAAAACCTGAACCTGGCTTTGGGAGAATCAATAACCACTTCGGCCGGTTACGAAAAATGGAGGATTGCAGGCGCCTTCTTCCGCTTGAACTACGGCTACAAAGATCGTTATTTACTGGAAGTGAACGGTCGTTATGACGGCTCATCCAAATTCCCCGAAGATCAGCAATACGCATTTTTCCCTTCCGTGTCTGCCGGGTGGAGAGTTTCGGAAGAACCCTTCTGGAATGTCAGCAGCGATGTTATATCCGACGTCAAACTTCGGGCATCATACGGTTCGCTGGGAAATGGGAATGTCGGTTCATATAATTTTATGGAGCTTTTATCCATCAGTACTTCGGGCCGCGTAATAAACGGAGCGTTAAACAAATACACCAGCAACCCCGCAGTTATTCCCGCCAGTCTTACCTGGGAAACGGCAACCACTACCGACTTCGGTATCGATTTTGGCATGGTCAACAGCAAATTGCGTTTTACCGGTGACTATTATGTAAGAAAAACCACCGACATGTACACCGTTGGGATGACACTGCCGGATGTTTTTGGGGCGACCTCACCAAAAGGAAACTATGCAGATATGACAACCAAAGGATGGGAATTGTCGGTGACCTGGCAGGACAAATTTCTGCTGGCCAGCAAACCGTTTAGCTACGAAGTCCGGGCAACTTTACACGACTATACTTCAACCATCGATCGTTACAACAACTCAACCAAAAGTTTAAGCGATTATTATGAAGGGATGACAGTTGGAGAAATCTGGGGCTACAAAACCGATGGACTTTTCCAATCGCAGGAAGAGATTGAAGGGTACATCAATACCATTATCAAATCCTCATCCAACGGAACTACTTATCCGGGCGACATAAAATTTGTGGATCTCAACAACAATGACAAGATTGACTATGGTGATAAAACACTTGACAATCCGGGAGACAAAACGATTCTTGGCAATTCTCAGCCTCGTTATCTCTACAGTTTTATGCTGGATGCAGATTGGAACAATTTTTTTGTATCGGCATTTTTCCAGGGCATTGCCCGTCAGCATTGGTTTCCTGACAAAGAATCGGGGTTCTGGGGACAATATAACCGTCCGTACAACAACCTTCCAACCTGGCATCTTGACAACTACTGGACTGAAGACAACCCGGATGCCTATCTACCACGTTACGCAGGATACAATCAGTCAACTGGTTATGGTGGAGACGATGCCATTACCGACAGATATCTGCAAAATGTTGGATATGTACGCCTGAAAAGTTTACAGATTGGTTATACTCTCCCTCAGGAATTTGTTTCAAAAATAAAAATGCAAAATGCACGCATTTACCTTACCGGCGAAAATCTTTGGAGCTGGTCGCCACTTTACAAACATACCCGGGATTTTGATGTAACCAACACCAAGGGTTCCGACCCCGATTTAACATCGAGTACCAGCGGAGATAATTATAGCTATCCTTTAATGAGGAGTATTTCATTTGGTTTATCCGTAACATTTTAATCCGTAACTATTATGAAAAAGATATTATATTCATTACTTGCCGCATTTATCCTGATTACCTCGTGCGACCTGTATGAGGAACCACAATCTTCTGTAGGAAAAGATGCAATCTTTAGTTCCGAAGCCGGACTTGAAACCTATGTTTATTCTTTTTATAACATGATGCCTTCGGGCAGCGACCTGAACCAGATTGAAATTGATTTGGTTGATTTTGGCGCTATCAATAATATCAATACGTTTATAACAAAAAATGCGTACAGCGAAACCAACAGCAGCGGCTGGTCGTGGAGCAATTTGCGCAACATCAACTATTTTATCGAGAACTGTAACGATGAGGCTGTTTCAGAAACAGTTCGCAATAATTACATCGGGATTGCACGTTTGTTCCGTGCCTATTTTTACTATGACAAGGTAACTACCTTTGGCGATGTTCCGTGGATTGACAAACCATTGAGTATTGACGACGAAGAGTTATACGCTCCGCGTGATTCAAGGGAACTGGTGATGGAAAAAGTTTATGAAGACCTTGAATTTGCCTGCAACAACATTACCCGGACCACCGACGCAACAGGCTCAATGGTAACCAAATGGGTGGCGTATGCTTTCGCTTCGCGGGTTTGTTTATTTGAAGGAACATTTCGTAAATATCATAACCTCAGCCTGACCACATCGGCCGATACCTGGCTGCAACGCGCAGTAACCATGTCGGAGTATTTGATGAATAATTCAGGAAAAAAACTTTACACCGCTGCCGGACCTCAAAAATCATATCGTGCGTTGTTTATCAGCGATAGCCCTTTAACCGACGAAGTTTTGATGGCCGTTGTCTCAAGTTCCGAACTTGGTGTTTTACACCATGCCAACTGGAAATGGACTTCGCCAACCTACGGTAACCGTTTTAGTATGATCCGCCCGTTTATCAATACCTATCTCCAACTCGACGGAACTCCGTATACCACCAAAGCGGGTTGGGAATCGGAAGATTTTTACGCTGAATGTCAAAACCGCGATTACCGGTTGGCACAGACCATCCGCACACCGGGATACACCCGCGACGGAGATGCTACTGCTCCTGACTTTTCAGGTTATGTACGCACAGGTTATCAACCAATAAAACTTTGTGTTGACGGTAAAAGCTATGACAACGCTGCACTGAATACCAACGCCCTGCCACTTTTCCGGTATGCTGAAGTTTTGTTAAACTATGCTGAAGCCAAAGCCGAACTGGGTACATTAACTGATGCCGACTGGGCAAAAACCGTTGGTGCTTTGCGCTCACGTGCCGGTATTACAGGCGGCATTTCAACCAAACCTGCTACCGCTGACAGTTACTTCCAATCCACTTACTTCCCGAACATCTCCGATCCTTCGCTACTGGAAATCCGTCGCGAAAGAGCCATTGAGTTGAGCCTGGAAGGATTCCGTTTCGACGATTTGAGAAGATGGAAACGTGGCGACCTTTTGAAAATGAGTTGGAAAGGAATGTATATTCCTGAACTTAATGTTCCGATGGATCTTGATCACAGCGGTACCTACGATGTAATCTTCTATACCGACGATGCTGGTCTGGAAGCAGCAAAGGCCCTAACAGGCGACTGGGATAAAGCAAAATCAACCTGCGCCACAGTTTTGGTTGATACAGGAGCAGGCAGTTCAAAACAGTTACAACTGGTAGAAAAAGTAACTGGCGCCAGCGGTTATTATTTAACATGGGATGTTCCGAACGAATACAAAAGAGTTTGGGGCAACAAGCAATACTTTTATCCAATTCCATCTACTGTTATGGTTAAAAACCCAAGTATTACACAGAATACGGGTTGGACCGACGGTGGAACAAATGATGGGAACTAAGTTCTGATGGTTTCCGCTCGTCCGCGAATTCATTCCCGGATGAGCGGAAATATACCATCATTAAAAAACGGTTTCAAAAATTCAGGGGAAAATATCCAACACAAAATATCGGACCACAAAAGGGATATGTAACCCGGAACTTCTGATACCGTTTTTTTGGTAATTTAACCGCTTTAAACCAGATTCAGCTTAACAAATGGAAAAACAAAAAAGAGAAAAGGGCAACCCGACGGAAATCGTCCCGAAAAGGGCACGAAAGCCGGCTTTATCCTTGTGCTGTTGCAGAACCATTTTTTGTATTTTATTTTTTGTCCTTTTTGCGTTTGTCCAAAGTTCGGCACAAACCGCTCCTTTTAGAGTTAAAGTAATGAGTTTTAATGTACTTATGTCGGGGAAGGCCACCCAATACGAAGTAGCCCCGTTTGCCGAATTCATCCGCAAATATAACCCGGATGTGGTTGCCCTGCAGGAAGTTGACTACAAGGCGTCGCGTAGTGGCAATAAGGATTTTGCCACCGAACTGGCTGCCGCCCTGGGAATGTTTCCGGCCTTTGGGAAAACCATCAACCTGGGTTCCGGGGAATACGGAAACGCCATACTCTCGAAATACCCGTTTTCTTCCATCCTTGTTGAACTGCTTCCTGAACCAACCGGGACAAAGGAACGCCGTGGATTTATCCTGACCGAAATTCAGTTTCCGTCAGGTCAAAGTCTGAGGTTTGCAGGCATACACCTCGATCATTCCACCGATGCTGTACGTTCGGAAATGGCAAAGTCATTCACTGATTTTATATCGAAATCAAGTCAGCCGACCATTGTTGGCGGCGATTTTAATGCTTTGCCCGATGATAATACCATCGTCAATGAAATGAAGGATTGGGACCGGCTTTGCGACAACGCTCCAACTTTCCCCGACGATCCGTCAAAAAAAATTGATTACCTTTTTGGTTATCCAAAAAACGGATGGAAAACGATTCGTTACCAGGTTATTCGTTTATCAGGTCTTTCGGATCATTGTCCAATTCTGGCCGAAGTTGAGCTTCAGAAAAAATGAAAATTAAAGAAAAATCAGGCTTGTTGTTATTTCCGGTTTTGTACTCCATTCTGTTCATTTCCTGCTCCACAGAAAACAATATCGCAGATCAGGAAGAGTCGGAGTGGAATAAAAGCAACACCATTACAATTCAGTTTTATACGGGATTAGCCAACAAAACGCTGTTTGTTTCCGACAACTACACTGAACTTGTAAACCGGTTGCGTGCAAATAGTCACCGGGTGGCTGTACTTCACCATGCTGATGTTTTTCTCAACCCCGGGACAACGGTAAATGCAACTGTATCTGTTGCTGCCCTGGCTGGTAAAGTTCCGCTTTTTTCTCAGGAACTTTTTTCGGATAGCTGCATTGAAGGGTCGGGAATACTCATCGGGCACACAACCAGTAAAATGAAAACCGTTCCCTTTGCGGGAGGCAATTACATTTCAGTGCCAACTTTTGGAACCGTTTTTATTCCGATGACTTTTGCTTTCCTTTCTTTTAATACCGAAGAACAAATTGTTCAGGGCGTAAAAATCATCCGGGAGAATTTAGATTCAGAAACAGTGCTGGTGGGAACCGTCAACAAAAGTTTATATACACAACTGGAATCAGCATTTCAATCCGATTTTTACCGGATTTTTGTTATTGGAAACGCCAACAGCGCCTCCACAGAAGTTATTTTTGTTTTGACATTGCAAAAATGGATCGTTCGGGACTTCACTGAAACGCCAATATGCGACAACAAAATTTATGGTTTTGATATACAGATCGAAGCACTATAAGAAGGATTGACAATCAGAGTATTTACAAAAATTATAGATTTTAATTGAAAAATAAAAAAGTATGAAAAGAACAATCTTATTCTTTACGGCGTTTCTTTTCGCCGTTGGATTTACATTCGCACGCCCCAACAAACCTATCGTTGCAGCAACCTACAACATTCGGATGAACAACCCTAACGATGGGGTAAACGCCTGGCCCAATCGCAAAGAAACGGTAAAAGCGCTGGTGCGGTACCACGAATTCGACATTTACGGCATCCAGGAAGGTTTTATCGGGCAGATTAAAGACCTTTGCGAAGTAGATGGGTTTGCCTACACCGGACATGGCCGCGAAGACGGAAAAGAGGCGGGCGAACATTCGGCCATCTTTTACAAAACCGACCGCTTTCAACTGCTCGGTTCGGGCGATTTCTGGTTAAGGGAAAACCCGGACGAACCAGGACTGGGCTGGGACGCTACCTGCTGTAACCGGATTTGCTCCTGGGGAAAATTCCGCGATAAGGAAACATCAAAAGAATTTTTCTTTTTTAATGTTCATTTTGACCACCAGGGAGTTTTGGCCAGAATAGAATCGGGGAAACTGATGGTCAAAAAAATCAAAGAAATTGCCGGAAACACTCCTGTGTTCTGCGTGGGCGACTTTAATTCCACCCCTGAAACCGAACAAATAGCAACCATGCAGACACTTTTGAACGACTCACGTAAAGTAACGGAAACGCCTCCGTATGGCCCTGTGGGAACGTTTAACGGTTTTAAATTCGACTCGCCGCTGACCAACCTGATTGACTATATTTTTGTAAGTGAAAAAATCAAGGTTCTGAAATATGGTGTACTCACCGACAACGTCGACCGGAGATACCCGTCGGATCACC
>CAYWBV010000097.1:1440-3409 GCA_964455785.1 uncultured Maribellus sp. | reverse complement strand
TTTTTTGCATCACTAAAAAATTCGGTGTAGCCGTGTTTTTCAAAAAAGTCTTTTAGAAATGGTTTATTGTCTTTAAAGTCAACTTTGATGGATGCGCGGAGCACTTTTAGCCCCTGCATCCCGGCAACCATAATTTCGTGCCACTCTTTAAATCTGGATTGGTTAACCGAATCCATGTTCCCGAGATAATATTTTTCAATGGTGTCGTTTATCCACACATTGATTGAAGTTGCATAGCCCGGATCCCAATCTTTACGGATCCTGCTCAATTCATAAATGTTTTCCTTAAACGTCTTTGCTATTTTCTGGCAAGCAAGGATGGTTACGGTACTGGTTGGGCAAGCGGTTTTGGTTTCCATACTCAACGGTTTTTAAAAGTTAGTAGTATCTGTTACAAATCTACCAACTTATACGTAAAAACGCCCTAATGAAATATGCAAATATTCAATGTTTTACAGTTATGTTGTGAAACTATGTTGTGAAAAAGATTAAAAAATTACGAAATAAAGAAATTTTTCCGTAATAGACGGTTAATCCAGTCGTCAGGAATGTCTCCTTTTTAACTCGGCAGCCACATTTTCGATACGGTAACCTTTGTGCGACAACAAAACAATAAGGTGGTACAACAAGTCGGCAGATTCATACAGGAAGTTTTCGTCGTCGTTGGCCATGGCGCCAACGATAGTTTCAACGGCTTCCTCTCCCACTTTCTGGGCTATTTTCCGGGTTCCCTTCTCAAATAATGAGGTAGTATAGGAACCTTCAGGCATCTCCGCTTTTCGCCTGTCGATAAAATCCTGAAGATAACTCAAAAACTGAATGTCGCCTTTTGGATTGGTTTCGTAGAAACAAGTATCATTGCCGGTGTGACATACCGGGCCAACCGGGTTGGCTTTAATCAATAGTGTGTCGTTGTCGCAATCAACTAAAATGGAAACCACATTCAAAAAATTCCCCGACTCTTCGCCCTTGGTCCACAACCGGTTTTTGGTACGGCTGAAAAAGGTGACTTTCCCGAGTTCCTGCGTTTTTTCCAGTGCTTCGCGGTTCATAAAACCTACCATCAACACTTTCATCGATTCATTGTCCTGAATAACGGCAGGAACCAGTCCGCTGAGTTTATTAAAATCGATTTGGGAAATATCTTCGAGTTTGTTCATTCTGTCAATTTTGCTGCGAAGTTAAAAATTCAAATAGAAAATTACCGGACAACAATCCCTTTTTCTTTTAAATATGTTTTCAGAACGGGAATCGGGATCTCGTTGTAATGAAAAATGCTGGCAGCCAATCCAGCATCGGCTTTTCCTTTGGTGAAAACATCCACAAAATGTTCTTTGGCGCCTGCCCCGCCCGAAGCGATGATCGGTATTTTTAGCGAATCGGCCAGTTGGGCGAGCTGTTCATTGGCAAAACCATTTTTGGTTCCGTCGTGGTTCATCGATGTAAAAAGGATCTCGCCGGCGCCGCGGTCTTCGGCTTCTTTTGCCCACGAAAAAAGTTCTTTGTCAGTAGGAATCCGGCCGCCGTTAACGGTTACTGTCCACCGGTTATTTGTATCGCCACGGGCATCGATGGCCACTACCACAAACTGGCTCCCGAAATTTAAGGCCAGATCGTCGATTAATTTTGGATTACGGACTGCCGAAGAATTGATAGAAATTTTGTCGGCGCCGGCGCTCAACAGTTTTTCGGCGTCGCCGAGCTCGCTGATTCCGCCGCCAACGGTAAAAGGAATGTTTAAATGCGCAGCAATCCGTTTTACAAGCTCCACAAACGTTTTGCGGCCTTCGTGCGTAGCGGTAATATCCAGAAAAACCAATTCATCGGCGCCATCGGCGGCATATTTGGCGCCCAGTTCAACCGGATCGCCCACTTCCTGAATATTTACAAAATTGATTCCCTTAACGGTTTGGCCGTTGCGGATATCCAAACATGGTATGATTCGTTTTGCAAGCATGAAACAGTTTTA
>CAYWBV010000097.1:0-1340 GCA_964455785.1 uncultured Maribellus sp. | reverse complement strand
AAAAGTATCTTTTTCTTTTACGGCAATACTTCCGCCGGTAATCATCGAAGCGCCCGATTTGAAGGCAATTTCCAAATCTTTGTCCGATTTTAAACCACCTCCAAAATCGATAATTAAAGCAGTTTTTGCTGAAATTTCTTCGAGGACTTTGTGGTTGACGATGTGCTTCGCCTTTGCGCCATCCAAATCGACCAAATGCAAACGGCGGATTCCGGCCGCTTCGAACATTTTGGCCACTTCCAGCGGATTTTCGTTGTAAACGGTTTTCTGGTTGTAGTCGCCTTGCGAAAGACGGACACATTTCCCGTCAATCAAATCGATGGCCGGGATGATTTCAATTTTCTTGTTCATTTATTCCCCGCAAAGGCGCAAAAGACGCCGGGTTAGTGTTTACAAATCCTCTAAAATCATTTTTAAAACAGCTTGTGCTGTAACTTCGCGGTTGGCGGCCTGCGGGATTACAATAGAATTTGGGCTGTCGATAACCGCATCGGTAACAATTACGTTTCTTCGAACCGGAAGGCAGTGCATAAATTTGGCATTGTCGGTGAGCGCCATCTTTTCTTCGTCAACAGTCCAGGCAAAATCTTTCGACAAAATCTGTCCGTAATTCGTGTAGGAAGACCAGTTTTTTGCATAGATAAAATCGGCTCCTTCGAATGCTCTTTTCTGATCGTATTCCACTTTTACATCGCCCATAAATTCCGGCGCCAGCTCATAACCTTTCGGGTGAGTGACCACCAATTCATAGTCAGTTTCGCGCATCCATTCCACAAACGAGTTGGGCACCGCCTGCGGCAAAGCCCGTGGGTGTGGCGCCCAGGTCAGAACCACTTTCGGGCGTTCTTTGGTTTTGTATTCTTCGATGGTGACCAGGTCGGCAAAACTTTGCAGCGGATGGCGGGTGGCTGCTTCCATACTCACCACCGGAACCCCGGCATATTTTACAAACTGGTTTAGTATTTTTTCAGAATAATCATCCTCTTTATTTTGGAACCGCGCAAAAGAACGCACCCCGATAACATCGCAATACGAACCGATTACCGGAACCGCTTCCAGCAAATGTTCGGGTTTGTCGCCGTCCATCACCACTCCCAGCTCCGATTCCAGTTGCCAGCCATCTTCGCCTACATTCATTACCATCGTGCTCATTCCCATGTTCATGGCAGCTTTTTGTGTGCTTAACCGGGTGCGCAGGCTCGAATTAAAAAATATCAGAACCATCGTTTTGTTTTTACCAAGGTGCTGGTAACCAAACGGATTCTTCTTGACATCAAAAGCAACTTCCAATGCTTTTTTTATACCCGGAATATCTTTTACTGAGGTGAAATGTTTCATTA
>CAYWBV010000096.1:2107-12885 GCA_964455785.1 uncultured Maribellus sp. | reverse complement strand
GGCATGGAGGGAATTGTTCGTCACGCTTTAACTTCAAACCCCGCCTGCGACGTGGTGTTGATGTATTTTGCCGATCCGGGGAAAACAGAACATTACCGCAAAGGCGAAGTCCCCGACGAAATTCAGCTCCACGAGAAAGTAGCCGCGCACTACAACATTTCAGCCATTAACCTGGCCCGGGAGGTGACCGCGCGTATGGATGCCGGTGAGTTCGACTGGAAAAATGATTTTAAGGATTTGCATCCGTCGCCGTTTGGCCAGAATGTCTATTTTCAGTCCATCAAAACATTTCTGGAAAAGGAATGGGAAATCAGCCAGGCTAAAAAAACGGTTACCCCGCACGATGTTCCTCAGCCTGCCGATCCGTCGTCGTATGATAATGGCAAACTCGTTCAACCCGCGCCGCGAAAACCGATTAAAGGATGGACTTTGGCGGAGAACTGGAAACCTGCCGACGGGAAAGGAACGCGCGCCAACTATGTTGATGTGCCGATGCTGGAGGGAAACTACCCCGGGAAAATTGTCAAGTTTCATTTTGAAGGCGACGCAGTGGGCATTGCCGTAGCTGCCGGACCCGACGCCGGAATCGTAGAGTACAGCATCGACGATACACCGTGGAAAAAACAGGATTTGTTTACCGCGTGGAGCAGCGGGCTTCATTTGCCGTGGTTTTATACGCTGGGCGCCGGTTTAAAACCCGGAAGCCACGTTTTGCAGATACGTCTTTCAAAAGATAAAAACCCGGAAAGCGCCGGTAACTTTTGCCGAATCCGGTATTTTTATTTTAATGCGAAGGAGGAGTGAGTCAGATTCCATAAGGCAGCAACATAATTCCAAACGGAATAATAGTTATTCTCTATGGAATGGAGGTAATTCCAAATGGAATATCTATGATTCCACATTGCCGGAAGTCAATTCGATTTGGGAGGAGGGCAATTCTATTTGGCATGGGGGTAATTCCAAACAGAATATAGCCGATTCCACGTTGCCGGAAGTCAATTCGCTGTGGGAGAAGGGCAATTCCAAAGGGAATTTAGTACTCCCGCAACCCCTTTTCAATGTATTCCTTCTGCCAAACATCGAAAAGGAAAGGATCGGAAGGGATTTTTAAAGGCTCGCTTTTTACGATTTCCTCCAGCGGCGGTTTCTGTTCTTTTTCAAAAACGGTTTTTTTCATCACCGTCTCGCGGCTGATAAAAAATGTTTTATGCGGGAGTTTCAGTTCCTCAGCATTGGGGCTACCGTTTTTTTCGTCGGAAATAGTAATGGTTTTATAGCCGATGGTGTTTTCATTCAACTCCCTGATAAACCCTTTCTGAGTAATTATTTCATCGGGCCCTGCCAGTGCGTTGGCAATTTGTTTGCGGAACCCGGCTTTCTGAAATCGGTTTTTAAAAAAGAAGGAGCAGTAGTTGATGCCGATGTCGAGGTTGTTTTGCCGGGCATGGCTGATGATTTCGAGGGCGGCCAGTTCCGATTCGAGAACAATGGGCTGTTCGGCCGGAATGTAGGTGTAATCGTGTTCCGACAGTCGGGCAACGTTGTGTTTGGTCAGGCGCAACTGGTGCAGGTTGAGGTTGGTTACCCCGGCATGTATCATTTCGGGTAAAAGTTGTTTTAGCCTTTGTTTTTCTTCGGGTACAGCCGGTATTTCGATGGTAATGTTCGGGACAATTCCCTTGGCCGCCTTAATTTTGCCGAGTTTAAACCCGGTGGCGCCAATGTCGAAACGCACTTCGTTTAACCCCGCAGCCGCCAGTTTCCTGAATTTTTGTTCGTCGCCCAAAATCCCGTTGGTGTACATCCAGATGTAAATGTCGGGGTTGTTTTTGCGGATTTGTTTCAGGTATTGCAACGTGCGGTCGAAAAACAGCAGCGGTTCGCCGCCACTGAAACTCACTCCTTTAAACCTGAAGAAGCGGATATAACCGGCATACGCTTCGGGGGTCGCGAACTTCAGGTTCTGGGTGGTCGGTACATCGTCGGCAAGTTGCGGCGCCGGACAGTAAAAACAGGAGCCGTTACATTTCCCGGTAATGAACAGGCAACTCCAGCCTCCCAGCCCGCATATTTTGCAGCCTTCCGAAATGCGGTTATAATAAGGTTTGGTCTCTTTAAAAAGCCAGTTTCCTTCCAAACCTTCCGTTAACCTGTCGCGTTGTTGTTGCGCTTCGGCAGCAGAAGAAAAGTTTAACCATTTCAGGTTTGGCCAGGCAGAAAATGTATCCCTGTTTTGGTTGACCAGATCATTCAGATACGCATCGAATGTTTCCATAAAAATCATTTAAAAGAAAATGAAAAAAACAAACAAAAAACGTGGGGTTGAAGAATGATGGGTGAAAATCAGAGTTCGGAAAAAATGTAGAGGCAGATGAGCAGGTCGAACAATACCGCTTTGCCCGGTTTTACCAGGTGAAAAAGGTGAAGGATAATGTTTTTAGGCCAACTCATACGAATTTCGGTTCTGTTTTTACGTTCGTCAAACTTACGAAAAAACCGGATACGGAAGTGCGGCAAAAAGACAACCTGTGGGTGTGCCCCAAAACAAAAAGCAGGACGCTGTGAACATCCTGCTTTTCGTGTTATTGAAATGAATACTACTCTTTTATTTTGAGGAAAAAGTTAACCGAAGCGAGGCCCGAAGGAATGATTCCGGTGGTGTGCCCCAGTCCGGGAAGCGGCAGCCAGAGCACCTCGTCGATAGCGGCGCCTTTGGCCAGAAAATCCTGATAAATGCTGGTCGATACTTCTTTTGGGACAAAATCGTCTTCCATCCCGTGAATGATCAACGTCGGGATTTCGGTTTCCCACGCCCCGATACTGTTGGCCTCCATTGCCGCAACAACCGAAGCGTATTTCGAATCGGTAGCAGAATTGGCGAGATAATCGGCCGTAAACAAATCGGAAACCTTGGTGGTGAGTTCGGCGTTGATTTGTTCGCCCGACTTTGTCCCGTCATAAAGCGTTGAGATTTTTGCTGCGTAAGGCGCTTTAAATACTTCGTCGATGGGAGTAGTGATGTCGCCGGTGTTCACGTAACTGTTAAAAATGTATCCCAGAAAATAAGGCATCGGGTAAGTTGTCAGCCCGGCAACGTATTCGTTAATGTAACTCAGATCATAGGGCCCGGCGCCGCACGCGCTTGCTTTCAGATTAAACTCGTCCATGTATTTTTCTTCGATTTCTTTTTGAAGTTGCATGGTTGCCCAGCCGCCCTGCGAATATCCGGCAATGTACAGATCGTCGTTTAAACTGATGTCGAGGTGGTTTTTGGCCATCTCCCGCGTAGCGCGTAACATGTCTAACACCGATTTAACCGTCGATGCCCGGTCGAGATAAGGATGAAACATATCGTCGGATTCGCCAAACCCTAAATAATCGGGAATGGCAACCACAAACCCGGTTGATGCCACAAATTCGAGCAGCGTAAACAATTCATAATCGGGGTTAACCGACGGAGCGTTGCTGTGCAGCGTGTTGGTTCCGTTCTGGTAACTCATAATCGGGAAAGTGCCTTCGCCGGTTGGCACACAAACCAGCCCCGATGCTACTTTGAGCTCATTTTTGTACGAGGTGTAATACGCCATGCGGTAAACCGATACACCGTGTTCTACTTTGGCGCTGATGGAGTCGATTTCCGGGTAAGCATCGCTAAACTGGGCAAAAGCCAGTTTAATCAGATCGGGCAGATAAGCCTTTTCAAATTCGTAACTTACCAGGAACTTGTCGGTTTCCTTTTCGTCGTTGTTGTTAAACAGATCGCACGACGAAAAAACGGACACAATCAAGGCAAAGACCCATAGTTTTTTGGTGAAATTCTTCATGTTATGATGGATTTAATTTATTCATGTTCAAAAGTAGTCAAAAAAAAGTTTTTTTAACCGGATACCGCGGTTTTCATACCGTGGAAACAAGTCAATATTTAAACGGTTCATTTTGGTTTTTGGTATTTTATTTCGGATCCGGTTCATCGGGTTTTATCCCAAGCGTTTGTTTTGCCCCGGTAAAAATGGTTTTCCACCAGTAATTGATTACCGAACGTTCAACATCGCGTTCATAAAAAACCTTTTCGGGAAGAAAGGTATTCCCTTTTGGGTTTTTCGAATTCAATATCATTTTATTGGCCCAGAAGGATGCCAGTTTCGATTTTTTTGCGCCGTCGTCGTTAAAATCGAGAATGGAGATTTTAAAATCGTCGTATCCGAAGTACAACTCTCCGGAAGCATTTTTATCGGTAAAAACAAAATCGAAGTCGAACCGGGTAATCTGTCCCGATTCGACGGTTACCGGCGCCGATTTTTCAATCATCGCATTGAGGCGCTGAAATGGAAGGGGTCCCAGGCTTCCTTTCAGCGTATGTAAATAATTGTCAGAAGTTAAGTCGAAACTAAGTTGGGCAGAAATGGCGGCATTTTGATACAACTGCGCCGAAGCGTCGATGTTCAGTTTTTTTTGCGTTTGAAAAACACCCGGCATATTCGATATTTTTCCCGTTTTCAGGGTAAGCCGGTTAAATTCTACCGTTCCCGGCTCGTCCGAAATATCGGTCAGTTCGCTGTACCTGACGTTCGAAGGCAAAAGCGCCAGCGAATCGAAAACAAACGGTTGTTTTATGTTTTTCAGTAAATCCTGCGGCCAGGGCGGGCGTTGGCCGTGGTTGAACGGAAACCGTTTGTTGCGGAAAACGGAAGCGTCGGTTTTCCCGATTTTTAACAACCTGGCGCTCATCCTGTTTTCTTTCACCCAAAGGTTTTCGTCCACTCCCTGCAGTTCGATAAAATCGGTCGCAGCTTCTGCATAGTCGGTCTGAAAGCCGGTACGGCGCGGAAATTCTTCCGGTTGCAACAGCGGGGTTACCTTTATTTTTTTGAGGATGATGTTATGTTTTGCCGAATTGTAAATCAGCGAGTCGGCTGTAAATTCATAAAGGTTGTTTTTGCTGCGCGTTTTCAGGTTTGTGGTCGAAACCTCAAACTCTTTTGAATTCAGCAGGTTTCCTGTACTTTGGTTTTCAGCGATATAAATTTCACGGAAATCGAGGTCGATTTTTCGATCGACGAGTTTTTTCTCCATTCGGTTGAAATTTAATTTTATATCGTTCATGCGGAGCCGTTTGATTTTTATTTCGTCAACATACGGTTCAATGTATGGATATAAATCGAGGTTCCTGAAGGCTTCCAGCTTGTCGTCTTTCTCCGCACCGTTTATTTTTATGGTAATATCCGGTTTTTCCACGGCTATTTCACCAAACCCGAAATGGTTTTCTTTCAACGCTTTGTTGATGTCGAATTCATTCAGTGTGATTTTCGGGGCAGCAATGGTAAACTGGTTCTCCGTATTTTTTTCTGAAAACGGGGTTACGTTCAGTTGATTGATTACGATGGTTTTTTGGTTCCGGTTATAATCAATATGCCCGATTTTCAGGTTGTGCGATTTTCCGATCGGGGTTTTTAAACCGGTGATACTTGCCAAAATATTTCCGGTTTTAATTTGCGCCTGTTTATTCAGGTTATTGGTGACAGAAACGGCCGGAATCTGTAAATCGACCCAAAAATTACCGCTGGCATGTTGTTCCAGACCAACGGTTTCATACGTTTGCACTTCGCCTTTGTTTATTTTAAACCCGGCAATTTTAATGGTTGAAACCATTGATGGGAGCGGAAATTTAAACTTGTTCAGGTCTAATGTTTTTATGTCTCCGGTTTTGCTGTAAACCTGTATTTTGGGTGCGTTTAATTCCAGTTCGTTCAAAACGAGTTCTTTTGAATAGAACGCTTTTTGAAAATCGATGTTGCTGATGTGCAGTTGCGGAATGGAAACCTGGAACGTAGTCGGCAGGTTGTGGTATTTTTTTGCGGTGATGAGCGGGTAGAGAAGCGCATTTTTAATGTTCACTTCCGATCGGGCTGTGGAAAGATGAATTTCGCCGGCCCGCAGATAATGTACACTGTCGGAAAGCTGGAACATCTGATCTTTCACCGAAATGTCGAAGTTATCGGAGAAAAGCAGCCTCTTTTTCTCTAATTCTTTTTCGTTTAACCTGAAATTTTCAAGCGTGGCCGAAAAACGGTTGTCGAACGAAATGGTTTTGCCTTTTTTGGTGTGGTTTACCCACGTAAGTTCCCCGTTCGGGATTTCAATTTTCGAAATATTAAAATCGTTGAGATAGTTAAAAAGCAACGCGTAAAACTCCGAAAATTCCTTTTGTTTTTTGCTGGCCCGGAGCGCCCCGAAGTTTTCGAGGTGGATTTTGGGGTTCGAGATGCGGAAGCTTGTGATGTTGAGTTTGTTGTTAAAAAAGGCGTTCCGCAGGTTAACGCCCAGCAAAGTAATTCGCGGAACTTCAATATGGTACAGTTCCGATCGGTTAAACTGCTGCATAATACTGTCCGAAACATCTTCAACAACCGGTTGCAGCCGAAGGTTTTCGATCTCTACTTTTCTTTCGAAATTCAGAATAGAAACCCGATCGGCAGTTATTTTGTGAAGGTCGTCCACCAGCCTCATCTGGTAATCCGAGAATTCCAAATCGAAATTGTTGGCATAAAAAAACTTGTCGGTATTTTTAATGCTTGCCGAATCGAGCGAAAACCCCGAAAGGTTGAACCCAAAACCGGTTTCGAAATACCCCATCACCTTATTTTTATAAAGGTTCTGAATGTTTAGCACCCCTTCGTCAACAAAAACAGTTTCAGAATAGACTCCTTTAAGATAAGCCGAAATAAGTTGAAAAAGCAGGCCTGTTTCGTTTTGGTTTTTTGATTTTTGAATTTCGGTGTGATACGCCAGCCGGACATTCGGTTTGGTAATTTCAATCTTTTTGGTAGGAAGTTTCCGCGTACGGTAAAGCGCTTTTAAATCGACATCCGAAATTTCCAGCGCCTCGCAATCGATGTTGACCATCAGCCGCGAATGGACATTCTGAATGTGATTTACCGGGAGGATGGTGATTTTTTTTGTTCCGAAAGAGTTGGAAAATGTGGAGACAAACATGGAATCGGCCCTGAAATCGTGTTCGTTGTCTTCCAGCCGAAGATGGTACCCCGAAACAGTCATCTCTAAATTGTCGGCGTGGAGCAGTTTGTCGGGATTACGCGATGAGGTGGAGTCCAGCGCAAAACCGTTCAGGATAATATCGATCGATGTAAACTTTTGCTGGTAATTTACCGTGTCGGGCTGCCGGTAAATTTCTAAACTCGCATCCGACAAATAAAAACTGTCAACCTCGATTTTCGAAAATTGTTTTTCGATAAGCGCATATAAATTGAAATTGTTAATATCGTCGATGTCGATTTGTTTGGGATTTTCTTTCTGATAAAACCGGATTCTCGGCTTTTGAAAATTGAGATGTTGTACTTTAATGGAGTCGTTAAAAGCAAAGCGCGTGAGACTTTTGCTTTTCATCGATAGTTTGGGCACAAAAACATCGTACAAACTTTTGCCCGGGTTTTTAAATGCAGGCGTTAAGTGAAACCCCGAAGCAAATATATCCGAGCTTTTCAGCGAATATTCGAGGGTGTCGATTTTTAATACGTGCAAACTGTCGCCCATCATATTCCGAAAATCGTTCATCCGGATCAAAATGTCGTCGCTGTCGAACAGTTTGTTTTTTCCGAAAACCAAAGCCGAATCGGTCCTGAATTTTTTTATTTCCACCGAAATCTGTCGTGCATTCGAAACCTGCGCGGTGTTGCCGGTTGTATTAAAAAAACGGTAATTGGCGTCGATAAACTTTATGTTTCCGACACCGATCTCTTTCACCGATGTTTTAATGAGCGGGCGAAGTTCGAGCAGAAGTTTTTCGAACGACCGGACAGAGTCGTTCTGAAACCATTCTTCTCCCGATATTTCCAAAACCGGCCGGGTAACCGTTATGTTTTTACAAAAGAATTTTTGTTTTTTCCACAACGAAAAGAGCGCGATATTTTTGATGGAAAGTTTTTCGCTGCGGAAAGAATAGATTGCGCTGCCGGGAGATTTTTCAAGTACTTTTTTCGAAATGTTTTCTTCCGGCGAAAGTGTTACATCTGAAACCGTTACGGAAACGGGAAAGATATTGACATCCAAATTGCTAAACGACAAACGGTATAAGTTATCCGATTTTTCGGCGACCCATTGCGGTATTTTTTTTTGGAGGCTGCTTTCCATTTTGTAAAATACAACAATAAAAACACTCATTATCAAAATGAATGCGGTAATAAACATCAGTAATATGCGTCCTCTGGTTTTTGTCATTTTCTGTTTCCAAACACATCATAAAGATAAATGAATTTGTAAAGGGTTGCTTTTCGGATGGATAAATTTGGGCAAATTTAAAATACATCCCGGAAAATAACCGATGGGCAACGGGTTAAAAACAAGTTGGTTTTGATTGGCTTTTTTACGAAATGATTATATTTATCATCGTTTTTCAAATTCATTTTGTTGAATGAAAAAGAGATAAACCTAAAAAACGTAAACCATGAAGAACCTTTTTCTTTCCTTTCTTCTGTTTTTTATCGTAACGGCGGTTTATTCGCAACCGGTAAAAGTAATGCTGGTAACCGGCGGACATTCATTCGACACGGTTCAGTTTTTTCAAATGTTCGATAAACTCGAAGGTGTGGAATACGAACATTTTCAGCAGCCAAAAGCCAACGCCGCCATTACGGACGGGCTGGCCGGGAAATTTGACGTTTTGGTTTTTTACGATATGTGGAAGACCCTTTCGGAGCCGGAGAAAAACGCGTACCTGGAACTTACCCGGCAGGGAAAACCTTTTTTGTTTCTTCATCATTCGCTGGTTTCGTATCAGGAGTGGCCCGAATTTGAAAAACTACTCGGCGGAAAATACGTGGAAAAGAGCCCGGATGTGCCCATTGCAAAACAATCCACCTACCAGCACGATGTTTGGGTCGATATTCAGGTGACAGGGAAACATCCGGTGACCGACGGTTTCGAAAGGTTAAAACTATTCGACGAGGTTTACGGCAATTTCCGTGTTTCTCAAAATGTTATACCACTGTTAAAAACCAATCATCCGCAGAGTACGGAAATCATCGGCTGGGAAAACCGGTACAACTCTTCAAAAATTATTTATTTACAGCCAGGACACGATTATCACACATTCGAATCGGAAGATTTCAGGCGGCTTATTTTGCAGGCAATCACGTACCTGACCAAAACAAGATAGTTTTAATACAATTTAATCATTATCTAAACCGTATTTTATGGACAAAATTAAGAACACTCTTTTGTTTAACGCCAGTTGTCTGGCGCTGGTAGTAACTGCGCTTGCATTCGGGACGCGCGGCGGCTTTATCACTCCTTGGATGGAAGAATTCAACCTCACCGGCGCTCAGGTGGGATGGATAGTGGGAACGGCATTCTGGGGTTTTACCCTCGCCATGGTCATTTTTGGTCCGCTCATCGATATTCTGGGTTTGGGGAAAGTAATTGCCATCGCTTTTGCCTGTCACCTTATCGGTTTGACCATGACTATTTTCGCACAGGGATTCTGGAGCCTTTTCTTTTCAACCATGTTTATCGGTATTGCCAACGGGAGCGTCGAAGCTGCTGCCAACCCGATGGTTACCGCGCTTTATCCGAAAGATAAAACCGCAAAACTCAACCGGTTTCACATGTGGTTTCCCACCGGGATTGTTATTGGCGGGCTCATCGTTTTCTTTTTGGATGAACTGGGTATTGGCTGGAGAATTCAAACGGCGGTGATGTTAATTCCGACGTTGGGATACGGATTTTTGTTCTTTCGCCAGAAATTTCCTGAAACCGAACGCGTGGCTGTGGGCGCTTCGTACAAAGACATGCTGAAAGCCTGTGTTTCGCCGCTGTTTTTGTTTATGGCGTTTTGTATGATGTTTACGGCAGCCACCGAGCTGGGTACCAACCAATGGATTGCCGCCCTGTTTAATGATTCTGTCAGCAATTTGTTTGGCGAAGGCGTGGGCGCCATTCTTATTCTGGTTTGGATATCTGCAATTATGGCGCTGGCGCGTTTGGTTGCCGGTCCGGTGGTTCATCGTTTGTCGGGTATCGGCGTTTTATTGTTCTCTGCCTTCTTTTCAGGTGTTGGATTGTACCTGATGAGTATTTCGTCGGGCGTGGTTTTGTTTGCTGCAGCTACGGTTTTTGCCATCGGCGTTGCTTATTTCTGGCCCAACATGCTGGGTGTGGTTGCAGAGAAGGTGCCAACGAGCGGCGCTTTGGGTTTGGCCATTATGGGTGGAATTGGTTTTCTTGGCGGAGCGATTGCCCAACCTGCGCTCGGAAAAATTTACGATGTGCAGTTGAATAAATTTGGAGACGACCTTGCCGCCGGCGCTGCAACTTTACAATATGTGATTATCCTTACCGTGCTTCTTACGATAGCTTTTTTATACCTGTTTTTGAAGTACAGAAAAAAAGATAAGGCCGCAGTGGTTTAACGGTTTGGTGGAAGAGACGGGGTTCCCGTCTCTTTTATTTGCCTCAACCGAATTCATAGTTTTTTTCATAAATAGTTGGAGCTAAACTACTGGTTATGATATATATATTACTGATTGGACTGGCTGCAGGGGCTATTGCCGGACTTATCATGAGGGGCAAAGGTTTCGGTTTGGTTTTAAACCTTATCATCGGAGTTGCCGGG
Organism: uncultured Maribellus sp.; assembly: GCA_964455785.1. Lineage (GTDB taxonomy): Bacteria > Bacteroidota > Bacteroidia > Bacteroidales > Prolixibacteraceae > Draconibacterium. Next base: position 2,258 of record CAYWBV010000096.1, on the reverse strand, counting down.
GCCTATTTCGGAAGCTGGCTGTTTGCCGAAATGGGTATTCATATTCGCGGCGGCATTATCGGAACTTTGTTTGTAGCGGTTACAGGCGCTGTGATCCTCTTGTTTGTCCTCAATTTGCTAAAAAAAATGATGAATAGATAAGAATTTCGGG
>CAYWBV010000096.1:0-2007 GCA_964455785.1 uncultured Maribellus sp. | reverse complement strand
CCGGATATAATCACATTTTTATTTTTCAGCGCACCTGCCACAGCCGGAACGAAGGGAGGAGAGTAAGTGAGCGCAGTTATGGCGATGATAGTTGTGTCGGCGTCTACTTTAAAAATTTTGGCAAGCCCGACATGGATAACCATCGAACCAAAAACAGCAAGTAAAACAAACAGGAATAATTGTAAAAACTCAATCTGGAACATGTTCCGCAAATTTGCCATCGACGAAACCACCAGCGAAAAAACAATAATAAAGTACATTCCCAACTGAAAGCTGTTTTTAAGCCGGTTGACCGGTTTTAAAAGAGAAGCAGCCAGCCCCAAAGTCGTTATCAGCAAAATAGCTACTATCGTATCGTTCGGTTTGGGTACAAGCAGGCTTATTCCTCCTCCAACGGCAAAAATCGCCAACGCTGTCCCCAATGCTTTCAGCAAGTCAGGGATTGTTTTTCTTTTAAATAAATTGTCAAAATTCTCCATATCGCTACCTTCTTCAGCCAGTTGCATTACATTTTCTGCTTTATGCACCATCCCGAATTTGGGTAAAAATGTGTGAAAAACCTGTTGTGCAATGGTCATTAAAAACAACAGGGCAACGGAACCGATAATCAAATCGTATGTATGGGTAAGAATAAAAATATTCGGGCTCACATTCAATGCAGTTCCAATGGCGGCAAGGTTTGGCGTACCACCTGTATATACACCGATTAACATTCCCGATACTTTCCACGATTCAGGAATGTCGCCGCCAAAAAGATAAAAACCAAGAAAAACTGAAACCAGCAACGAAATCATCGCCAGTACTAATGACAACATAGCACCTTTCGCCAGTTTAAGCCATTTTCTCAAATCGAGTGAAAACAGCAGAAGTGGTATGGCGAGAGGGATTATAAACGTCATAAACATATCCTGCAGGTGCAGTATCTGGTTTACATAAAAGTCATATTCGGTTAATTGTCCTGAACTGATTAAATCCAGGATTTCTTTTTTTGGAAGAGCGGTTCCGCTGCCAAGGATATTACGGAGTTCTGCCCCTGGCGACGGAATTATTCCTATGTTTCCTACAATAAGTCCCAGTGCATAGGCCAGTACAACTGCTCCGAGCCGATTTAATAAAGATGATTTTTTACAAAGATAAATCAGGAAATAAGGCGCAAGAAGGTAGAAAATAATTAAGGTAACGATTAGCCACATAAATTTCGCGTTAGATTTTTTTAGCGAACAAACATAACGATTTTTTTTAACAGTCGTTTAGTGGTAAAAGTGCAGAAAAACAAGGCCGCGGTTTCCTGCGCGCCAATTCCGAAAATGGTGCGCACCATTTTAAAAACTTATATTGTGACAAAAAAAGAGGCTGCCTTTTCCAAAACAGCCTCTCATCTTATCAATATTTATTTTCAGAACCTGAACCCGAAGGTAAACAGGACCTTGTTTTTTACAGAATTAAATGAAGCCATCTCCGGAGTGGGGTAGTCGTCTGTAACCGGCGCGGGATAAAGCGCATCAAACTCCTCGATAGCCGAATGGCGGTATGCAACATCAAAGAAGAAACCGCCCTGGCGGTAGCCTAACCCTGCCGAAAGGACATTCAGGTTGGCATCGGCATTGGGCTGGTTGGCGCCAAATGCTTCCGAGTTATAAGCTGATGGATACAGTTCGTATCCTGCGCGTAAACTGATAGCTTCCGTAACTTTATATTCGCCGCCTAATCTCAAATTCCCTACTGACCGGTAAGCTTCGGCAATTTCATCATTCTCAGGAACAAAATTATATCCGTCGCCACCACGGCGTAAATTGGCTGAACCATAATCCACATATTCATAGTCAACACTTAGAAGGCCTTTTTTTGTAATCACAAAAGCCCCGCTTATGGTAGCTCTTAAAGGTGTTTCCAAATCGTAGTCGTATTCCGAAATGTAGTCAGGCACAGCATTGTATCGGTCAGAACCATCGTCATACGTTATATACGAATTCATTTCGGTATCGAAAACATCGTGAAGGTTGTAAA
>CAYWBV010000095.1:7756-12932 GCA_964455785.1 uncultured Maribellus sp. | reverse complement strand
GCAAAAACTAACTTTTTCATATCCTAAAGTATTTTGAATGAAATTGGAGCCAAATCCCTGCTACTTCCATCGTCTCCAACTGCTTTAATATTATCTATATAAACGATACTGTTTTGGGGCAAACGATCGAATTGATCTTTTTGTTCCCTGGTAAACCGGTTCCCGGTCGATTTAAAAATATTGGTATATCCTCCGGCAGTGGGAATCAGCACCTCAAATTCGGTCACGGTATATTTGAAGTCGAAATCAAAATCTTCCAGTACCGCCAAAACGCCGTCCTGAATCCTAAAAACTTCTTTTCTGATGGATCCTCCTGTTTGTCCGTTCACCTGGGCAACAGGATCGGGAACCCGTTTTACCCTCCAGTCGGAAGTTCCAACAAGCCGACGCGAACCACCGATATTGGCATACACCGAAACTTTGGTCCTTTTCCCCTGTTCGTCAAGTTCAGTGGGTTCAATGATAAATTCATCTCCTGATTTGGTTACACGTCCGTTGGTCATGGTCACTTCAAGGTTTTCTTTTGGAATTCCTCCGCCACCAACATCAAACGGATTTCTTATCCCCTTGTAAAACACATTCATCCGGGTTGCTGACATGGTCACGCTCGGTTTGGTCACCTGGTAGGTTTGGTCAAATTTATAATTCTGAATAATCCCAGCCGGTGTTTTGTATTTTATCAGACCACTCCAGCTAAACTCGCCGATGTTTTCAGCCCTGACACGAAATGTGGCTTTGCCATCTTTTACTTCGGCCGACCTGCCGTTGATTATAATTTCGGGTTGTTGTGTAGTATCTTCAGCGGCAAGGAAAACTTCGGCCACATATTCATCGCCCTGCAAAATTACGTTCGAATTGGGAATAACCCTTGCCCCCAGTTTGTTGAATTTAAAAGAGCCGGCGTCAATCTGTGCATACAGGTAGTTTATCATATTTGCCTCTGAATTTTTAACATCAATCTGAATTTTGGACAGTAATGTTAAAACGGCTACCAAAGGTTTATTTTCGAAATGTTGTACTTCCCACGATTTTTTCTCCCCGCCTTCTTTTAAATCCACCGGGGGGTCTGACGTGTCGAGTTCCTGCAGAATAGTTTCCCTTAATTCGGTATCGTCTTCGGTAAGCAACCCGACCAGGTTTTCTCTGTATTCAATTATTTTCGCCTTTAGTTCCTCTGCCCGCTTTTGGGTGATCATCATTTCAGAAGGAGCATTCAAATCATCCTCCTTCGAAATCATCAACGTATCCCCGCTTTCAGTGACAAAAAATGCTTTGTCGGGTGAGAATGGATTATCTTCATTGACCAGTCTGCTTCCCGAATCTTTCACCAACTGCTCTTTCAATTGTGAAATATATGAGATTATTGTACCCGTTTGTTCTCTAACCGCATCCGCATTTTTTTTCCATTCACCAACTTTTGTCGGGTTTTCGATATAGGCTTGCTCAAACGAGGAGTACACCTGTGCATTTTTCATGTCCACTGCCTTCAGGGTTTGGATAAGGCTCGAATCGACAACGCGAAACGCCTCCAAAACCTCTGCCGCAACGTTCAATGCCAACATTGCAGTGAGGACAATGTACATCATGTTTATCATCTTTTGCCGCGGGGTTTCCGGGCAATTTTTTGCACCCATAGTGTTGTTACTTCAAATTTTACTTCCTGTAACTCATTGCGCCCAGCATATTCCCGTAAATGGTATTCAGGGCTTCCAGATTTTTATTCAGTTGCTCGGCGTTTTCCTTGTACTTTTTCAATTCGTTAACCGACGAAATGAGGATTTCGTTCATCTGCCCAAGTTCGTTACTGAATTTCCGGCTTGCCTCGAACTGAAGTTTGGTCCCTTTCAACTGGGATTCAAAACTCTCGTTTAACTCCCCAATATTTTTACTGAGTTTTTCGAGACTGCCGGCATATTGTTTCGTATTCTCCCCAATACTGGTTAACCCGCTTGAAATTGAACCTGATGCAACCTCAAACGATTGGGTAAGTTTCATCCCCGTCTCTGTAATTTTCGCTGAAAACTCTTCACCGCTTTTGTTCATCCTTTCAATGGCATTCTGCCCCGACTCGGTAAGTTTTTTTGCGGTGGTTAAATAAGAATCGGTCAAAGCTCCAACTGTCCGGTTGATAGAATCGTTAGCCTTGTTATTGATTTCGGTGAACGTACTCATCGACTCCGATGCCGTGCCCATGTTTTTGACGTACATGTCGGTTGCCAGAGTAGCGGCAGAAATATCGCTGATACTCCTGGCGGTATTGCTAAGTTCATTTAGTCCTTTCCCAACTTTGTCAAGCAGTTCCGGTGTCAACTCCGAACTGGAAAACAATTCACCCAGGCCTTTTTTATTTCTGGGTTCGAGTTCCTCCAAATCCATCAACTCGTAATCTTCCCTCAGTTCCGGATAAACCCTGCTCCATTCGGGCAGATCCAGTGGAGGCTCGAAAGCTGACAGAAAGAAAATAAACGCTTCGGTAATAAGTCCGATAGCCAGAAAAAGTCCGGAATAATTCCAGTGTTGAAGTTTAAACAATGCCCCAATCATAACAATTGCTGCACCCCAACCATAAACATAACCCATGAATGCTTTCCAACGTTTCGTCTTAAAAATTTCTCCCAGATTCATGTTTCTCTAAATAAGTTGTTGATTCTACTAAAATTCATCACCAAATGTTGACCGGACACACCGAAACCCGATAAAAGATTTTGTTGTATCCTGATATTCAAAGCTCCTGGTGGAAACCTGTATAAACTGAGCAATATCCTTCCATGACCCGCCACGTATTACTTTTCGTTTCATCACCGGTGGATCGTCGGGCCTTGCGTTGTAAGTAAAAGATGGGTTTAAATCGCTGAAATAATGGTAACCCGCTTCATCATATGCTGTTTCAGTCCATTCAGCCACGTTACCCGACATATCGTACAACCCGTATTCGTTGGGATCGTAGCTGCCAACTTTCATACTCGAAATGCCGCCGTCTTCCACGTAGTTTCCCCGAAGTGGCTTAAAATTGGCTAAAAATACACCTTCGTCATCCCTTGCGTAATAACTTCCCCAGGGGTACATCGAAAAATTTTTCCCGCCCCGGGCTGCGTATTCCCATTCCACTTCGGAAGGCAACCGGTATGCGTGGAGTTCGGGCTCACCTCTCGCCGACAAATAATCGGACTGAACTTTTGTCCTCCAACTGCAAAAGGCACGAGCCTGTTCCCAGGTAACACCAACAACCGGATATTCGTCGAATCCGGGATGCCAAAAATAACGGGTGGCCCAGGGTTCATTGTATGAATAGGTAAAATCCCTTATCCAGCAAAGAGTATCGGGATACACATATACTTTGTCATTTAAGATAAACGACGAACGGTTTTCAATAGGCACCAGTTCGCCGTCGGCGTTATATACATTTCCTTCGTAACGTTGTGTTTCAAAGTTATAGCTGTTTGAGCGTTTTGCCGCCTGTTGCAAATCAATCCACCAGAATTCATAAATCAATTTTCGGGGGTCGATCTCTTTTCTTCCAAAGAATCTCTCATTTTCAGGAATATACATATCCTGCATCGCCATTTGCATATCCGGATCGGCCCAGTCAATCTTTTCGCGCCAGTTTATTGTTGGCGGATCAATAGGGTTGCCTTCCCTGTCTTCGGTATTCAGAAACTCAGGATATTGATCGCCCAGCATTTTACGCGCAATGGAGTCTCTCACCCAGCCTACAAACTGACGATATTCGTTATTGGTGATTTCGGTATCGTCCATCCAGAAAGCTTCCTGGGAAACCGTCTTGGTTGGAACCCCGGAATAACTTGCATCCTGATCGCTTGGACCAATGTTAAAAGTTCCCCTTCGGACATATACCATTCCGTAAGGTTGAGATTCACTCCATTTGTCCCTGTTTTGTACTCCAACCAATTCTCCGTTTCCCGATTTATTACAACCGAAAAAGGAAGTAACTCCCAGAAGTACAGCCCCTAATAAAAGTATTTTTCTCATAGCACAACAAAAATATGGCTTTTCTTATAAAAATCTTACACTTTTGTATTTTTGACTCCTGTTTTTATCCAAATCAACAGAATAAGTCACAAATATTTCGTGGGAAGCAAACCCGTAACGACCTCCTGCCCAGGTTACCAGATCAAAAGAATAGCCAACCTTTAATCCGTTTACCATCTCCAGCCCCACTAAAAGGGCTACTGCGTCGTTCACCCGGTAGGAAATCCCTCCCCAAAACTTATCATCAAAAACAACATTCGTATTTACATCCAACTGCCAGCCTGCCAGGTCGGACTTAAACAGGAATGATGGCCGCAATTCAAATAACGGATCGGACAATTTTATATTGTACCCTCCCATTAAATAATAATGTCTTGCAAGATAAGTACTTGCAAGGTCAGCATATTTAATAGCCGCCTGATTTATATGGGTAACCGAAGCGCCAATATAATAGTGATTCGACGACAGGTACAAACCCAACCCGGCGTCAAAGGCCATCTGGCTGGCTTCTCCCTGCGGGATTAAATAGTCTCCCTCACCACCGGATGACCCACCCATAATATCGTCGGTCGATTCCCATTCTGCTTCATTAAAAGCTTTGCTGTACAAACCCACTGATAATCCTACTCCCAAATCTCCAAAACTCAACGACGTTTTGTACGCATAACTTGCGTTTACAATTGTGTTTTCTTCAAACCCCAACTGGTCTTTTATAAAATTTAATCCTATTCCACCTGTTGTCCCAAACATATTCACAGCTGCATCCATACTAAAAACCAATGTTTTTGGAGCGCCTTCAAATCCCACCCACTGGTAACGGTTCAAAATCAGTCCGCTCATCGCATTTTCCGCGCCTGCATAACCCGGATTAACCCCCAGTTTATAGTACATATTGTTTGTGTACTGTGGATCCTGCTGACTATAAGACGCAAACTCAAAAACGATAACTGAAAAGAAAAAAGCAAAAATTTTTTTCATACTCCACATCATGCAGCCCAAATAGCCTTTTCAAACCAGGTTAAAGAAATAAAAAAATGTAATTCGTTACAAACTTTTCACCATTTGGTATGCAAAGAACGTTAACTATTTTGTATTATTTTGATAATTCATCTGTTTTTTGAACATATTTTAGCCATAATTCCGGTATTTCGTTGTTTGCAGCTTGCTGATATTCCCTTTCAGAACA
>CAYWBV010000095.1:1703-7656 GCA_964455785.1 uncultured Maribellus sp. | reverse complement strand
ATATTTTACCGAACCCATATCCAACGAGAGTACATCGGTATTCCGCAAAACCGGCTCGGCCTGCGAAATATTGTCGCGCAAAAGTCCCAGTCTCAGATGGATACCCAACCCTTTGGTTTTGGAAAAAAGCGCCGGCGCTACATAATGGCTTTGATATCCCAGCAAACTAAATTGAAAAATGTCGGGATTGGCATTAAATATTCTTGTCAAAAAACTGGTTGAATCAAACAGTTCCTTTCCTTTTTTAACATCAAGAAAAGCATCGACACACGACAAAGAAAAATAAGGTTTGTTTTTAAACGCCTCGCAAATGCCGATGGTCAAATCCTGGCTGCCGCCAATAACAACAGCAACTACGCCAAGTTGGGCAAAATACTCTGTTACGTCGCGGAGGGCAAAATAAATACCTTTTTGGCTTTTTGTTTCTTTCAGGTTCCCCAAATCGGCAATATTAACCCGGCCGTCCGGCGGGCAAAGCCGGTATAATTCCTCTCTTATTTTATCGGTTGATTTTGAAGGAACAACAACATTATTTCGGTTATCGTACGGAACGCCAACAATTACAATTTCCAGTTGATGTATATTCGAAAGAGTTAGTCTGCCTGTCAATCTTTCAATGGACTGCCCCAATGAATATTTCCAGGGGAATTGACTATTCCCCGAAAACGCTGAAAAATCGACAGGATCAAAATAATGTCTTACGTCCATGGGTTAAGGTTAATTGAAAAAGGCAAATGATAAATTCACCTGCCTTGTTTATTATTTCTTTTTTGAACGTTTTGTTTTTGGTTCCGGCGCACTGTTAATAATGGCCATACACTCTTCCAAAGATAATGTTTCTGCTTTTACCTTTTTCGGAATCTTATAATTACTCTTTTGATAAGAAATGTAAGGTCCCCATCTTCCGTTTAAAATTTTCAGATCAGGTTCCTGCTCAAAAACCTTTACAACTGCATTCTTATCTTTTTCGCGTTTTGCCTCGATCAATTCAATAGCCCGGTCGATTTCAACCGAAAACGGATCGTCTTCTTTTCCGAGCGATACAAATTTATTATCGTGCCTGATGTAAGGGCCAAACCGACCGATAGCCACCGTTATTTTTTTATTTTCGTACTCGCCCAGATCGCGCGGAAGTTTAAAAAGTTCGAGCGCTTCTTCCAGGGTAATCGTTTCGAGGTGCTGACCCGCACGCAAACTGGCAAACTGGGGTTTTTCCCCTCCGCCGTCGCTGGTTGCTTCTCCCAGTTGCGCCACCGGGCCAAACCGGCCAATTTTCACCGAGACCCCTTTCCCCGTTTTCGGGTCGGCGCCAAGATTCCGTTCCCCTTTCGATCGTTCCGAATGTTTGATGGCTTTTTCCACCTTGTTGTGAAATGGCCGGTAAAACTTGTCGATCATTTCGTTCCACACAATTTTACCTTCGGCAATGTCGTCGAACTCCATTTCAACGCTTGCTGTAAAATTGTAATCCATAATCTCGTCGAAGTTTTCAGTCAGAAAATCATTCACCACCATTCCGATGTCGGTAGGAAAAAGTTTTGATTTTTCAGCTCCTGTAATTTCTGTTTTATTTTTTTCCGATATTTTCCCGTTTTTTAAGGTCAAAACATCAAAACTACGTTCCAAACCCTGCCGGTCTTCTTTAACCACATAATTCCGGTTTTGGATGGTGGTGATGGTCGGAGCGTATGTCGAGGGCCTTCCGATGCCCAGTTCTTCCAACTGTTTTACGAGAGAAGCTTCGGTATATCGGGCCGGCCGCTGGGTAAATCGTTGCGTAGCCACCACCGAGTCCATTTTTAGTTTATCGTTTGCTTTTACCGGCGGGATAATCAACTGTCCATTCCCATTACCGTTTTCGTCGTCGGTCGATTCGATATACACTTTAAGAAAGCCATCGAAAATCAACACTTCGCCGTTGGCAATAAATTTTTCCTTATCGTTTGAAATGGAAATGGTAACGGTTGTCCGTTCCAATTCGGCATCCGCCATTTGCGATGCCATTGTTCTTTTCCAAATCAGTTCGTATAATCTTTTTTCCTGCACCGGCCCTTCCACCGATTCATTGTTCATGTAGGTCGGGCGAATGGCTTCGTGCGCTTCCTGCGCCCCCTTCGAAGTTGTTTTGTAGTTGCGGATTTTAACATATTTTTCGCCATGCAGTTCCACAATTTTCTGTTTGGCGGTATTTAACGCCAGGCTGGAAAGGTTCACCGAGTCGGTACGCATGTAGGTAATTTTTCCACTTTCGTACAACCGCTGGGCCACGGCCATGGTCTGCGATACCGAAAATCCGAGTTTTCGACTGGCCTCCTGCTGAAGGGTTGAAGTGGTAAACGGTTTTGCCGGCGATCTTTTTCCCGGTTTTTTAACCACATCGCTTACCAAAAATTCAGCGTTTTTACATTTCTCCAAAAAAACGAGCGCTTCCTCTTTCTTTTCAAAACGTTTTGAAAGTTCGGCCTTTAACTCGGTAATATTCCCATCTTTATCCGGAACCAAAAAATAACCGTTTACACGGAACGAAGATTCAGTTTCGAAGTTGATAATTTCCCGTTCCCTTTCAACAATAAGCCGAACAGCGACCGACTGCACCCTGCCGGCCGAAAGCGACGGTTTTACCTTTTTCCACAATACAGGAGACACTTCAAACCCGACAATACGGTCAAGAACCCGCCGGGCCTGCTGCGCATTTACCAGGTTTTCGTCGATCGAGCGGGGATTTTCGACGGCATGTAAAATAGCCTCTTTGGTAATTTCGTGAAAAACAATCCTCTTTGTGTTTTCCGGCTTTAATTTCAACACTTCCTTTAAATGCCATGCAATGGCTTCCCCTTCACGGTCCTCATCAGAAGCGAGCCAAACCATTTTTGCTTCGACAGCCAGTTTTTTTAATTCAGCAACAATTTTCTTTTTGTCGGGGGTGACAACGTATTTGGGCTGATACTTTTTTTCAATGTCAATCCCAAAGTCTTTTTTTTCCAAATCCCGCACATGGCCCATACTTGAAGTAACCAAAAATCCTTTCCCCAGAAACTTCTCTATGGTTTTGGCTTTTGCCGGCGATTCAACAATAACAAGGTTTTCGTGCATATGCTTTCTAATCCTTTTCTAAAAATTTTTGCAAATTAAAGAAAATGAATTGCTAAGTTCAAATTTTAAATGGCTATTTTTTAAAATCTATTTTATTGATAATGATGAATTTATTTTTCGATTCAAAAAATATTCGCCGGAAAGCTTCCGTTTAATCAATTGCTGCGTAGGCAGAATCATGTATATTTGCCGCTAAAAATAAAATCCAAAAACAGATGGCTGAAAAGAAAAATAGTTTTATAAAATACATTGCCGGTTTTTGGGCATTAGTTGTGCTTTTTATTGCAGGTAGCGTCCTTTTTTTCTTTTTGATGGCCAAAGGACATTTAGGTTTTATGCCGAGTTTCGAGGAACTTGAAAATCCAAAAAATATCCTGGCCTCCGAGATTTATTCTGCCGACGGGAAAATATTGGACAAATTTTTTATTCGCGAAAACCGTTCGTATGTTGACTATCACAACCTTCCACCGGGATTAATCGATGCTTTGATTGCCACTGAAGATGTTCGTTTTTACCGTCATTCGGGAATCGATTTGCGCGGGTTAATGAGGGTCGCCAAGGGAATTGTTACCGGCGACACGAGTTCGGGAGGAGGAAGTACATTAAGCCAGCAGTTGGCCAAAATGCTCTTCCCCCGCGAAAATTTTGAAAACAAAATTCAACTCGCGCTGCGAAAATTTAAAGAGTGGGTAATTGCTGTTAAGCTGGAACGCAGCTATACCAAAGAGGAAATTATTTTGATGTACCTGAACAAATACGACTTTTTAAACAACGCCGTTGGTATTAAATCGGCGGCGCAGGTTTATTTTAGTATGCCTCCTGATTCACTCAGTTTACACCAGTCGGCCATGCTGGTAGGGATGGCAAAAAACTCGTCGTTGTACAACCCCGTGAGGCGGCCTGATTTGGTACAGCAGCGACGGAACGTCGTTTTAAACCAGATGGCCAAATACGGATTTATTTCGAAAGCGGAGAGAGACTCGGTAAAACAACTGCCCCTTGATTTGGATTACAGCAAAGTGGACTATAAAAGCGGCCCGGCTCCCTATTTCAGGGAATACCTCCGGTTGACAATGACAGCCACAAAACCTGAACGTAAAAATTATGCCTCGTGGCAGGAACAAAAATACCGGGAAGATTTGGATGAATGGGAAAACAACCCACTTTTTGGCTGGTGTAACAAAAACGTAAAACCCAACGGCGAAAACTATAACATTTATTCCGACGGGTTGCGTATTTTTTCGACCATCGATTCGCGGATGCAAAAATATGCTGTCGAAGCTGTCGAACAACATTTGCGGTACGATCTGCAGCCAGAATTCGACGGGGGAATGAAGAACCTGAAAAATCCTCCGTTTGGCAATAATATGACTTCGGAAGAGGTAGAATCCTTGCTCAGCCGTTCCATCCGGCAAAGCGAACGGTACCGGGTTTTACGCGAACAGGGAATGAATACCCGCGAAATCAACGAAAATTTCAAACAACCGGTGGAAATGACCATCTTTTCGTGGAAAGGTGAAATCGATACGATTATGTCACCACTCGATTCCATAAAATGGTATCTGCGCTATTTCCGCTCGTCGTTTATGGCTATGGAAACTGAAACCGGTAAAGTGCAGGCTTATGTTGGCGGCCCTAATTACAAGTACTTTATGTATGATATGGTGAAAGACGGGAAACGCCAGGTTGGTTCTACCGTTAAACCGTTTTTATATACCCTGGCCATGCAAAACGGTCTCACCCCCTGTACAAAAGTCCCGTACGTAAACCAGCAGTTTCAAATGCCCGACGGGACAATTTGGGAACCGAAGGATTCGGACATCGATGAAGAAAAAGACGGGAAACTGGTGACTTTAAAATGGGGGCTGGCCAATTCGAAAAACCGGATTTCGGCCTGGGTGATGAAACAGTTTACCCCGCAGGCTGTAGTTGAAGTGATGAAACGGCTGGGTGTTTACAGCCCTATCGACCCGGTCCCATCCATGTTCCTGGGAACTTCGGATATTACACTTTACGAAATGATTGGGGCGTTTACTACTTACGCCAACCTCGGCGTTTATATTAAACCTTATTTTGTTACCCGGATAGAAGATCGCCACGGAAACGTGATTGCCACTTTCCAGCCCGATCGGCATGAAGCTATTAACGAGGAAACTGCCTATTTAATGCTCAACCTTATGCAGGGTGTTATTAACGAAGGAACCGGTATTCGGTTGCGATCTTCAAATCTTTGGCGTGATAGAGTGACGAAGGAGTATGGTAGTTTCACTATGCCCATTGCCGGGAAAACCGGAACAACCCAGAACCATTCCGATGGCTGGTTTATCGGGGTAACACCAAAAATTTCGGCAGGCGTGTGGACCGGCGCCGATTTACGGAGCGTCCACTTCCGAACCATCTCATCGGGGCAGGGCGCAAATATGGCTCTTCCCATCTGGGGTTATTTTTACAAAAAAGTGCTGGCCGACCCGTCGTTGGGGATCACCGAGGAAATGGAATTCAAAAGACCTGTCAACTTTAGTATAAACCTCGATTGCGGGGATGTGCAGGAGAAAAAAACACCCTCCGATTTTGATGATTTTTTCTGATTATTCCTGAATTCTGAAAGGCGTAACAGACCCGCAGACGTATTACAGAAAGAAACAATTTCCTGTTTTTCTGACTTGCGCCCTGCTCTCAATAAACCATTTGGATGACTCTTATCAGGTTGTACCTGATTCATTTTAAGCGCTTATAACCCCATTTTACAGCAAATGATATAACAGTCTTTCCTGCCGGATTGTATAATTTTATTCACAAATTCAATCAGAATAAAAATGGAAAACAGGACCGATTTAAAATATTACGACAAAATCAAATC
>CAYWBV010000095.1:0-1603 GCA_964455785.1 uncultured Maribellus sp. | reverse complement strand
AACTTGTTTGTTCTGATTTTCCCGGGCTGAAGTTCGTCAAATGATTTACCTTCTCTTGGTTTTGCTGCGTAACCGATGGAAACAATACTCAACACTTTATAATTTTCAGGAATGTGAAGCACTTGCTGAATATATTTTTCAGAAGAAACGGTTTCCGAATACATGCGGTTCCGCACCTGAATCCAGCAGCTTCCCAGCCCGAGTGATTGTGCTGTAAGTTGCAGCAAAATTGAAGCGACGGAACAGTCTTCAATCCACACGTCGCTTTTGGTTTCGTCAGCGCAAACCACCACTGCCAGCGGGGCAGTTTCAAGCGGGCCTGCGCTATGTGGTTTACAATGTTTTAATTCTTCAATAATTCCGGCTTCATCCACAAAAATAAACTCCCAGGTGTTACTGTTTTTCGACGAAGGCGAACGAAGTACAGCTTCTTGCAGAATTTCCAGTTTTTCCTTTTCAACCGGCCGTTCTGTATATTTCCGGATACTCCTCCGGTTTCTTAATATTTCAATCATCTTCAATTTTCCGTTTCAAATTATCTTCAAAATAAAAAAGAATTCCCCGGAATACTCTCTCTTCGTTTTTATGAACGTAAAAATTCCTAATTTCATCATTCAATTTAAAAAACATCTTTATGAAGACCATTTTTCTTTTTGCGATACTTTTTTCCCTGATTTTTATCTCGTGCGAAAGCAAATTTTATTCGATGGAAGATTTTCCAAAGGTGGAAAAAACAGATGCACACTACCATGTTTATACAAACCAGAATTCTTCGGTTGAACAGGCGCAAAAAGACAATTTCAAACTTTTCTCCATCAATACTTTTTCAGAAGGATGTGAACACGTGGTGGAAAGTCACCAGTGGATGAAAGCTATTCGAAAAGAATTTCCGGACGATTTTGAATTTTCGGCTACTTTCTGCCTCGATGGCTGGGACGACACCGCATGGGTTGACAACACTGTTTTGTGGCTTGACCAGTGTATTGCCGACGGCGCCAAAGCGGTAAAAGTGTGGAAAAACATCGGAATGGAGTTTCGCAACAAAGACAGTGTTTTGATAAAAATTGACGATCCGAAATTCGATCCTATTTTTAAACATCTTGCTGAAAAAGGAATCCCGCTGGTCGGCCATTTGGGCGAACCCAAAAACTGCTGGCTGCCCGCCGAAGAAATGACCACCAAAAACGACAGCAGCTATTTTACCCGGCACCCGGAATACCACATGTATCTTCATCCTGAGTTTCCGTCGTACGAAGAACAAATGGCGGCCCGCGACCGGATGCTGGAAAAAAACCCGGAACTGGTTTTTATCGGCTGTCACCTCGCCAGCATCGAATGGAGCGTTGACGAACTGGCCGGATTCCTCGACCGTTTTCCGAATGCCGCGGTTGACATGGCCGCGCGAATGGGACAACTGTTTTACCAAACCCGGGAAGACCGCGAAAAAGTACGTGAGTTTTGTATAAAATACCAGGACCGTCTTTTATACGGTACTGATATTATCGATAACGGAGGCAATAAAGAAACATTCCAATCCAGGATACACGAAACCTGGCTGCGCGACTGGGAATATCTCGTAACCGACCATACGATGACCAGCCCG
>CAYWBV010000094.1:8368-12937 GCA_964455785.1 uncultured Maribellus sp. | reverse complement strand
CACATGTTAGACCTCGGTTTTATCAAAGATATCAACGACCTGATAAAACTGCTGCCCCAAAAAAGACAGACACTTTTTTTCTCGGCAACCATCGACAGCAAAATCAAAAAACTGGCCTACTCGCTGGTAAATAAACCCATCAGGATACAGATCTCGCCCAAAAACCCGGTGGCAAAAAACATAGAACACTCGGTTGCTTTTATCGAAATGGACGACAAACGGGCTTTTCTCGAGCGTCTGGTTGGCGAAAACCCCGACAGCAAAATCCTGGTTTTTGTACGGACGAAAGTGCGCGCCGAGCGGGTAAAAAAAGCCATGGAACGGGTGGAGATTCAGAGCAGCACCATTCACAGCGACAAAGAACAGGCTGAACGTACAAAAACGCTGGATGAATTTAAAACCGGAAAACTAAAACTGCTGATTGCCACCGATGTGAGCGCCCGTGGAATTGACATTCCCAATGTGGATTTTGTGGTGAATTACGACCTGCCCGAAGTAGCCGCCAATTACGTTCACCGCGTTGGGCGGACGGGTCGCGGCTCGAAAAAAGGACAGGCGGTGTCGTTTTGCAGTTCCGAAGAAAAAGATCTGCTGGCTGAGATAGAAACTTTCCTCGACAAGGAAATTATGGTTTTGGAAATTGACCGGGAGGCCTACCGTGAAACCTTGGATTTTACGAAAGACACCGACTACAACTGGAAAAAATTGCTGAAAGAAAATGAAAAGGAATTGCGCGAACTGAAAAACAAAAAGAAAAAGTGACGGGTTGCACAGACAAGCTGCTTGAAAACTATTTCTTTTTGCTCGTTCCGGTTTTTTTCCCTTACACCACCATCATATTTTCGAACGGAATAATTTTATCCCCTTTGTATTTAAGTAGCAGGTTGGCAACGGCAAGCGCATCTTTTTCGCAATAGCTCACAATCCGCTTCAGGTCGTTATTTTCCCAGTAGATTTTTGCCACCTGGCTGCCATCAATATCGTCTTTTGGCGACGGAATATTAAACAGCTCGCACAACAGCGAAAGCGATGTATAGTGTTTGTAATCGCCAAATTTCCAGAGTTGCAGGGTATCGATCAACTGGTCTTTTATCTCCCAGGGTTTTGCTCCGGCCATGTCTAAAATGGGGGGCAGCACGAGGTTGTTTACCAGCGCGCGCCGGGCAATGTACGGGAAGTCGAATTCCTGCCCGTTGTGTGCGCAAAGTCTTCGTTTCCCGCTTCTGGCAAATTTCTCCCAGGCTCTGAAAAAATCGCCGATCAAAACTTTTTCATCATCGTCGTAAAACGATTTCACCCTGAAATAGAGTTCGCCCTGTTTTTGCGAAACATAACCGGCCGAAATACAGATAATCCTCCCGAACTCGGCATAAATGCCTGCACGTTCGTACAAATCTTCGGCGGGTTCACCGTTATCGATGTAGTATTTCATTTTGTGTTCCCACAACTCTTTCCATTTTTCGGTAAGCCGTGTATATTCCGGGGCAAGCGGAACCGTTTCAATGTCGATAAAAAGGACTTCTTCAATAATCAAGTTTTCCAGCATTTTACTGATTTTTTAGCGTTTGGTTAATATAATTGGTGAGTATATTGATGGCCACCAGGTTCATTCCTCCCTGCGGGATGATGATGTCGGCAAACCGTTTTGTCGGTTCGATAAACTGAATATGGCTCGGCCGGACTGTTTTTTCGTATCGTGCCAAAACCTGTTCCACATTCCTTCCCCGTTCAAGAATATCGCGCATAATTACCCTCGAAAGGCGAAGATCGGAATCGCAATCCACAAAAACTTTTATATCCATTAAATCACGCAACGCTTTGTTGGTAAGACACAAAATTCCCTCGATAATCAGCACCTTTTTGGGCTCCACATAGTTGGTTTCCCTGAGCCGGGTGCAACTGATAAACGAATAAACGGGTTCCTCGATGGCTTTCCCTTCGCGTAATTTTTTTACATGTTCAATCATTAAATCAAACTCAATGGAATCGGGGTGGTCGAAGTTTTTCTTCCGCCGTTCCTCCAGGCTCAGTTCACTGTTGTCGAAATAATAGGAATCGTGCGAGAGGATTGCCACTTCCTTTTCCGGAAATTGTTCCATAATTTTTTTGACCACCGTTGTTTTGCCCGAACCGGTCCCTCCGGCAATGCCAATAACCAGCATAGCGTTTTTAGTTTAATGTTATTTTATGCGTATTCATACTGAAATTAAAACAGCGCCGCTAAGAAAACACTATTTTTGCGCATTGAAAACACAAGATACAAAAAAACAGACGGCAATGATAAACCATGTGGTACTTTTTAAAATGAACGATTTCCCTTCAGCGAAAAAAGCAGCTATTCTGGCCGAACTGAAATTATTACTCGAAGGATTGGAAGATAAAATTTCTGAATTAAAATACATTGAAGTTGGGCTGAACCACGAAACAGACGCCAAAAGTTTCGATTTGGCTTTGATTTCGCATTTCGAATCGTTGGAAGATCTGGAAAAATACAAAACCCACCCCGAGCATGTAAAAGTGGCGGAAAGGATTAATGCGGTAATGACAGCGCGCGCCGCAGTAGATTATGTTTTCTGAGAACATTGGGAACAGGCAACTGTTTAAACATTCAAAAAAAAGAGAAAATGAGTGGTTTGTATCCGTTAAAATTTAAACCCGTTTATCACGATAAAATCTGGGGGGGCAACCGCCTGAGAACTGTTTTGGGGAAAGATTACGGAACCCTTCCGAATTGTGGCGAAAGCTGGGAAGTTTCGGGGGTTGAAGGAAATATCTCGGAGGTTCAGAATGGTTTTCTGGAAGGGAACAGCCTTCAGGAACTTGTCGAGATTTATATGGGCGACCTGGTGGGCGACAAGATTTACAAAAGATTTGGCGACGAATTTCCGCTGTTAATCAAATTTATCGATGCCGAACAGGACTTATCGGTTCAGGTACACCCCAACGACGAACTCTCGAAAAAACGGCACAACGCTTACGGGAAAACCGAAATGTGGTATGTGGTGGCCGCCGAAAAAGGGGCGCTGATAAATTCAGGGTTCAACCAGGAAGTGACAAAGGAAAAATATCTGGACTATTTTAACCAGGGAAAACTTTCGGAATTGCTTCACTATGATGAAGTGTTTCCGGGCGATGTTTTTTTTATCCCTGCCGGACGGGTACACGCCATCGGGAAAGGTGCGCTGGTAGCCGAAATACAACAAACGTCGGATGTTACGTACCGCATTTTTGACTACAACCGGAAAGACAAAAACGGCAACGAACGAGAGTTGCACACCGACCTCGCGTTGGATGCCATTTCGTTCGATTACAGGGAAAACTACAAAACGGTTTATCAGTCGGTAAAAAACAGCTCTTCCGGGATTGTGAGTTGCGAATATTTTACAACCAATTTGCTGGAATTTGATAAGGAAATTGAAAAAGATTACAACCAGCTCGATTCGTTTGTCATTTATATGAACCTCGAAGGGGAATTTGAAATAGAATATGAAGACGGAAAAGTTGCTGTAAAAAAGGGGGAAACGATTTTAATCCCGGCCAATCTTGAAACATTCCGGTTACTGCCGGTTTCAAAAGAAGTAAAAACACTCGAAGTTTATATCCAATAGAAGTTTTTGTTGTATCGAATTTTCAGATTTCAAAAACATTAAATTAATACAGATTTTTCCGGATGGAAATAAAAGAAGCAAGGTTTATTATCAGCAACTCCGATGTAAAAAAATGCCCAAAACCCGATCGTCCTGAATATGCGTTTATCGGGCGTTCGAATGTGGGGAAATCTTCGCTGATTAATATGCTGACCAACAAAAAAACACTAGCCAAAACTTCAGGAAAACCAGGCAAAACCAGGCTGATAAACCACTTTTTAATCAATGAAGAGTGGTATCTGGTGGATTTGCCTGGATACGGATATGCCAGTGTGCCGTTAACCGAACGGAAAAAATGGGAGAAATTTCTTCGGGCATATATCCTCGGGCGCGAAAACCTGTATTGCCTTTTTGTATTGGTCGATGTGCGACACGAGCCACAACCGGCCGATCTCGAATTTATGGAATGGCTGGGATTGAGCGGGGTTCCGTTTGCCATTGTTTTTACCAAGGCCGATAAACTAAAACCTTCGGAGTTGGAAACCAACTTGAGGGTTTATAAGGAAAAAATGCTCGAACAATGGGAAATGATGCCCGAATCGTTTGTCTCTTCTTCGGAAACAGGAGAAGGAAAAAACGAAATCCTTCATTTTATTGAAAACGTAAACCGGAAAAAATAACGTTGACTTTTCCGGCAAAATAGATTAACTTGTTAACAACAAAAAGGAACGGAAGGTAAAGTTTATTAACTTTGCAGCGATTCCAAATCAAAAAACAAAAGCATCGAGATGGGAAGTAAAAATCAGCCTTTAAAAATTTTTACCGGAAGGTCCACAAGGTATTTAACCGAAAAAATTTGCGATAGTTTAGATGTTGATCTGGGGTTGTCGTCGTGCCCGGTTTTTGCCGATGGCGAATTCGAACCCTGCTACGAAGAAACCATCCGCGGTTCTCACGTTTTTATCGTCCAGTCAACCCCGCC
>CAYWBV010000094.1:0-8268 GCA_964455785.1 uncultured Maribellus sp. | reverse complement strand
TCTGCTCTTTTTGTTCCGTACATCGAAAAAATGGGACTGGATAATGTTACCATTGCGTCGCCCGATGTAGGGGGAACAAAACGCGCCAATACATACGCCCGGATGCTCGAAACCGATATGGTGATTTGCCACAAAACCAGGGCAAAAGCCAATGTGATAGGAAGTATGACGGTTATCGGGGATGTAAAAGATAAAGATGTAATTATTGTTGACGATATGATTGATACCGCCGGAACGATTACAAAAGCCGCCAACCTGATGAAAGACAAGGGGGCCAGAAGTGTTCGTGCTTTTGCTGCACACGGCGTTCTTTCAGGACCGGCCATCGAACGGATTGAAAATTCGGCGCTGGAGGAAGTTTATTTCACCGATTCGATGCCGCCAAAAAATACCAGCACCAAAATAAAATACATCTCGGTTGCACAGGCATTTGGCGAAGCGATACTCCGTGTTTATAAAAATCAGTCGATAAGTTCGTTATATTACAGGTAATTTATATATTTGCACCGCTTTTTCCATAAGCAGGCGCATTTAATAATATGCATGCTGTTAGTTCCGCAGGTGGCGGAGAGGACTGAGTACCATTATTATTAACGTAAAAAATTGACAATGAAATCATTGATTGTAAAAGGGCAAAAAAGAGAAGCCCTTGGTAAAAAAGATGCAAAAAAACTTCGCTCGCAGGAGTTGGTTCCCGCTGTTTTATACGGGACTGACGAAGTAATTCATTTTTCTGTTCCGTTCAGCGAAATGAGAAAATTGGTTTATACGCCAAGCGTGTATTTTGTTGAACTTGATCTCGATGGCGAAAAACACCTTGCGCTGATGCAGGATATTCAGTGGCACGCTGTGGAAGAGCAGATTCTTCATATCGATTTTCTGAAAATACAGGAAGATAAACCCTTAAAAGTTGAAGTCCCTGTGAATATTGTTGGTCTGGCCAAAGGTATCAAAGCAGGTGGTAAACTTAAAGTTAATTTACGCCGGTTGAAAGTAAAAGCATTGGCAGCCAATATTCCTGATACCATCGATGTAAATGTTACCAAACTCGGGTTGGGGCAAAATATAAAAGTTTCTGAACTGAAAGCAGAAAACCTTGAGTTTCTGAATGACAAATCGAACGTTGTGGTAACCGTAGCTATTACAAGAGCCGCAAAATCTGCCGCAGGTGCGACAGCAGTTGCTGAAGAAGAAGAAGAAGAAGAAACTTCAGGAGAAGAATAAAATCTAAAATGAAATTCTGTGAAATACTTAGTTGCCGGTCTCGGTAATATAGGGCCAGAATACAAAAATACTCGCCATAATATTGGCTTTCAAATATTGGACGCACTCGCCGAGGCGTCCAATATTCATTTTGACGACAAACGTTACGGTTTTGTTGCCGAATACAAGTTTAAAGCGCGCACGTTTATTCTTTTAAAACCAACAACTTACATGAACCTGAGTGGAAAGGCGGTAAGTTACTGGCTGAAAAAGGAAGACATCCCCATTGAAAACCTGCTGGTGCTGGTTGACGACATTTCCCTGCCTTTTGGAACCATTCGTTTGCGCGCGAAAGGAAGTGAGGGCGGCCACAACGGGCTCAAAAGTATCAGCGAAGTACTGGGCAGAAACGATTACGCACGTTTACGGTTTGGAATCGGCGATAATTTTCACAAAGGGTTCCAGGTCGAGTACGTGTTGAGTGACTGGTCGCGCGAGGAAGAAAAAGAACTGCGTGAAAAAAAGGATGCCTGTGTCGAAATCATCCAAAGTTTCGGTACGATAGGAGTCGAGCGGACCATGAATTTTTTTAACAAACGAAAGTAAAATGTCGGAAAATACCAGGGTCGATAAGTGGTTGTGGGCGGTCAGGGTATTTAAAACCCGAAGCCAGGCTACCGAAGCCTGCAAAAAAGGACATGTTTCCATTGGCGGGCTGCCGGTTAAGCCATCGCGGGAAATCCATCCGGGAGAAGTTGTAAAAGTGAGGATTTTGCAGATAATCCGAAGTTACAAGGTTTTGGCGCTGGCCGAAAAACGAATGTCGGCAAAACTGGCAACCGGTTTTGTTCAGGATGTTACTCCGCCCGAAGAACTGGAAATCCTGGAAATGCAAAAGAACATGCGCTGGATTACGCGCGACCGCGGCACCGGGAGACCGACCAAAAAAGACCGCCGCGATTTGGAAGATCTGTTTGAATTTTAAAAGCAACCCCTGATTTTAAGACATTTAATTGATTATAGATATGCTGATAGCAAAACAAAAACGAAAAGAGAATATTGCTGAATACATTTTATATCTCTTCCAGGTTGAAGATTTGATCCGGGCTTTTAATCTGGATGCCGGGTTAATCCAGCAACAATTGATCTCCAGATACGAAACCGATGAAATTACTTCCCCGCAAATAACCGAATGGTATTTAAACCTGGCCCGGATGATGGAAAAAGAAGGAATCCAAAAAACAGGTCACCTTCAGTTTTTAACCAACATCATCAACGAACTGAATGAATTTCATTTAGCCCTGATAAAAACAGAGCTGGATAAAATGTATAACCAGGTTTTCAGTTCGGCAGCCGGGATAATCACCGAACTCAGGCAAAAAAACAAAACTACGGATAACGATATACAACTTGCCCTCGACACCATTTACGGTTATCTTTTACTTAAAATCCAGAAAAAAGAAATTTCAGGAGAAACCACCGGGGCCATAAAACAACTGAGCGGATGGCTGGGGTTACTGTCTAAACTTTACAAAGATTTTGAAGCTGGCGAATTAGACCTTCAATTCATTTAAACCGGGGAAAACCTTCTGTTCTTTATCCGTTGGAATCCGGCAGGTCTTCTTTTTCCCAAACCATTTGTACCTGTTTTTTGCGATCCACCGATACATTTTGTTCCTGATATTTTCGGGAATAATTTTTAAAACCACAGCCATTCTCCATGGAAAAGGCAGGAGCCGGGCAATTTCCAGTACTGCCTCCGACTGTGTGTAAACGAGCGCTCCAACAATCAAAATAACCGAGTTGGTTTCTGCCGGGATATTAAATCTGGCCATAAGAAATTGTCCTGCCTCCGACTGGATCGCTACAAAACGGAACCGTTTTTTAGGGTCGCGTTTCAAAATAAAATCGACAGCCCTGTTACAGAGGTTACAAATACCATCAAACAAAACCAGCGGATAATTCATCTTTTTTTGATAAAAGAACAAAGGCGTCGCCAAACAGTTCGGTTAAATGTGATGAAGAGATGTTTCCGGTCAATTTGGTTTTCAAAGAAACCCATATAAATCGGCAAGATAAATCAGCAGCAGCGACAGCGAAAATGCAATGACCGGCGCAATCAGCCACATCAGGAAGAATTTTTTTACTTCGGTTTTTTTGAAGATATTTTTCGGGCCGAGTTTAGCCACGCCAATTCCGAGGATGGCGGCCACGTTCAGTTGCACAAGCGAAGTGGGAATTCCTTTTACAATGGAGGCAGCCAGAAGTAAACTGGCCGAAACAAAGGCGATAATTACCGCTTCGAATTTCCCGAATAAAACAATCTCTTTCCCTGTATTTTGAACAATCTTATGCCCAAAGATAGAACTGCCGATGGCAAAATTGGGCGCGATAATCAATGTTGACAGAATCATAATCAGGATAAAATTCCGATCGCCGGATATATTTAGTTCGTTGGCGGTCATGGTTGCAATTGGGCCTGCAGCGTTGGCCACATTGTTGGCGCCGATGGAAAAAGCCACATATAACGACATCGCCAGGATTATCCCGTTCCACACCGGTTTTAAATTCTGGTTGTATGCCCTCGACATGGTATAACCTCTCCTCCGCATGGGGCGGTAGATATATTTTCCAAGAAAATAGCTGATAAAATAGGAAATAACCGGAAGGATGAACCAGGCGGGAATGATTTCGAAAAAAAGTTTTTCGGTATTTAGTTCATGAAAATACAATGCTGGCGCCACAACCGCAAGTACGGTTGACTGACTGGTCGATTGCGGAACTCCGGCCAGGTTGGCAATCAGCAGTGATATGGTAACGGCAAAAAGAATAATGGAAACGATGTTAAAAGTCATCATTTCGGGGGCCAGCAGTTCCTTTCCAATGGTAGAGGCAGTTCCTTTCCCGGCCAGTATTGCGCCCAGAAAAACCATAATTCCAAACAGTCCGGGAATAACGCTTTTCCGGATGACATTTGCACCGTAGGCTGCCGAAAAAGAGGGGCCGGTGCCGCTTCCACCCATGGTTATAGCAAGAAACATTGCAACTACAAAGGGGATTAGAAGATGGTTGAATAAAGGTGAAACCATTTTTGTCGCCATTTAATTGTCCAATTTCTGAGTTTTTGAACAGGGCGTAAAATTAATACTTTTGATGGCAGAGCTGTCACCAGTCCTATTATTTAAGGAAAAAGATTTGGCGACAGGACTGAAAGTACATATAAAGCGGGAAAATCCTCCTCTGCCGTTTTTAAAAAGGCAGGAAAATAAAAATAACAAGACCTTATTTATTTGTTTTGAAATCCGTAATTAACCCCTGCGAAAGCCAGTTGGCTACCGCCTGCCTGTTATCGGCGATAATAAACCGTTGCTGGTCGCGGCGATGGTTTATGTTTCCCAACTCGATATAAACCGCCACGGGAAAAGTATTTTTAACGACATACAAATTCCGGTTCGAAACGGTTCCCTGGTAACCCCTTCCTGGCTGGTGCCTATCATATTTCTCCTGAAAAGTTGACTGTAAAATCCGGGCAGCCTTTTCCCCGGTTTTGCTTTGTTTGTCGTGATAAAAAAATACGTCGATATTTTCGCCGTGGCTCCGTGAGTCAACATGAATGGCAATCATTCGCTGAAAAGCATTCCTGTTCTGGCGATACAGTTTGTTTACGGCTTCGGTGCGCTGGTTTAATCTTTTCAACTGGTTTAACGGAATGGTGAGACTGGGATAACAAACCTCGTCTTTGTCAGCTTTCAGGTAACTTTCATCACGGATTCCGTCGTTCGGGTCGCGGGTTATCAGGTAAACGGTGGCGCCATTTTGAATGAGGTTTCTGGCCAGGCGCAGGGTTACATCGTAGGCATATTCATCTTCGCACAAATTGTGGTTTTCGTATTTCCCAATCGCTCCGGGGTCGGGCCCTCCGTGACCTGCCACCAAATAATATATGGCCCCTTTTAACTGGTCGCCCGTAATTTCCACATCTTCATAATTTTTCCCAAAAATTTCGTAACGGATATAACGTTCGGAGCTGGCAGCAGTTGTTGTTATTGCATCGTTGACCAGACTACCCGGTAATTTGTATTTTTTCCCCTCAATCAGTGTATTATCCTGCCCGAGGTCGCTTTTGTTCAGTTCGATAAAAGCGTTTATATATTCCTGCGTCTCAAGCCCGTGTCTCGACAACAGGCGGTAAATGCCGTCGCCTTTCTCTGCCACCACCTCTGTTTGCTGAGCATTTCCCGGGAAAGGAAATGTGAAAATTGTCAAAAAAATAAGGAGATTTAACGCCTTCATTTTTTTTATATGTAAGTTTGAACCGAACATGTTTTTCTCAAAATATGTTTATGTAAACGATTAAATTATTGCGAAAATAGTGGTTAGTTTTTAAAAAACTTTGTTTCATGCAACGAACTTTCACCTATACCTTGTTGATAACTTGTATTTTACTGGTTGGCTCCTGTAAAACACAGTATGTTACATCTTCGGTTGAATACGTTAATATTTCGGTTTCCGACAGTTTATATAGCCTCGACAACAAAATAGTGGGACTTTACCAACCCTATAAAAATACCCTCGAAAAAGATATGGAAAGGGTGATTTCCTTTTCTGAAAACGAGATGGAAAAAGACAAGCCCGAAAGCCCGCTGACCAATTTCCTGGCGGATTTGCTTTTGGAAGAAGGCTTAAAAGAGGTTCAAAAAAACGGTCGGTCGTGCGCCCCGTCGGTTTCCTATTTTAATTACGGAGGTATCCGGACATTTCTTCCCAAGGGCAAAATTACCGTGGGTAAAATTTTTGAATTGATGCCTTTTGAAAACGAAATGGTATATGTACAGTTAAACGGAACACAAATACAGGAGTTTTTGGATAAGATTGCGGCCAAAGGTGGAGACAGTCTGGGCGGTGTACGTTTTACGATTTCAGGCGGAAAGGCGATAAATATTGTTATTGGAAGCGAACTGTTGAAGCAAAACAAAACTTACTGGCTGGTTACCAACGATTATATTGCAGCCGGTGGCGACGAAATGGAGGTACTAACACGCAATACCGGTTTAGTGAACAGCGAAAAAAAAATCAGGGACGTAATTATTTTACACCTGGAGGAGAAACAAAAAAAAGGCGAAGTTTTAAACGTAAAAACCGACGGGAGGATAACACATGGATAGAAGAAGATTTATCCGGAATATTTCACTTGGCAGCGCCGGATTGACCTTAGGAACTGCTCCTTTCGAATTGTTGGCTGCCAACAATTTTGTGACCGTTTCCATATTACATACCAACGATATTCATTGCCACATCGAGCCATTTTCGGGCGACAACGAACGATATGCCGGAAAGGGAGGTTTGGCCCGTATTTCGGAAATAGTCCGGTTAAATAGGCTGGAGAATCCGGATACCCTGTTGTTCGACGCGGGAGATATGTTCCAGGGGACTCCTTATTTTAATTATTTTCAAGGTGATTTAATGTTAAAACTGATGAGCGCCGCCGGTTACGATGCCGGCGCCATCGGGAACCATGAATTCGACAACGGACTGGAAGGAATATTAAAACCTCTTCCCAATGCAAAATTTCCAATTATCAATTCCAACTACGATTTTTCGGATACCATTCTGGCTGGTAAATTTCCCCGCTGGAAAATCTTTAAACGTTCAGGAATAAAAGTGGGCGTTTACGGTCTGGGAATCGAAATGAAAGGACTTGTAGCCGAAAAAAATTATGGTAACACCATTTATAATGACCCGCTAAAAGTAGCCCTCGAAATGGAAAAGTTTTTAAAAGAAGATCAGAAGTGTAACCTTGTCGTTTGTTTGTCACACCTGGGTCTCCGTTATCAGGAAACCAAAGTAAGCGATCTGGTACTCGCCGAAGAAACCTTGATGACTGACTTAATTATCGGGGGGCATACCCATACCTACCTTGAAGAACCGATCATTAAAAAGAATAAATCGGGGAAAGAAGTAATTGTGAACCAGGCCTGGTGGGGCGGGCTGGTTGTTGGAAAGATTGATTTTGTTTTTGAACGTTTGGGGAAAAGGAAAAAAGCCACCTTTTCACAAAAAATAAATGGATAAAATGAAACGAAGGTATCGGTTATTGTTATCTGCTTTTTCAGGGTTGCTGCTGAGTTTGGCATGGCTCGGGTTTCCCGGCTGGACATTGTTTGTTGCATTAATACCCCTTTTGTTTCTCGAACATTATTTTGTGGAAAATAAAGCAAGTTTCAGAAGTATCTCCTTTTTGGGGCACTCATTTTTTACATTTTTAGTATGGAACGGGGTAACCACCTGGTGGATAGCACATGCCACGCTGGTCGGAGCTATAATGGCCATTGTGGTAAATTCCTTTTTGATGTCGTTAACTTTATGGCTGGCACATACGGCACGAAGAAAATTACAGTCGAATTTGGGTTACATTGCCTTAATTCTCTTCTGGATTTCGTTCGAATTTTTTCACTTTCATTGGGATATCGAGTGGCCCTGGCTGACCCTCGGAAACGGGTTTGCCAATAATGTAAAAATGGTTCAGTGGTACGAGTTTACAGGCGCTTTGGGGGGCTCGCTTTGGGTGCTGGTTGTGAATGTATTAGTATTTAAACACCTTCTTTTGATAAAAAATAAAACACGCACCCGTAAATCGGTGGTTTATCCAATCATTGTCACTATTCTGGTCATTTTCATCCCAATCATTTATTCTGCTTTTTCTTATGCTTCGTATGTTGAAACAGAAAATCCGAAAAATATTGTTATCGTCCAGCCCAATATCGATCCTTATTCCGAAAGTTTTGACAAAGCGGCGGAATTTGAGAAACTGAATAAACTGGTACGTTTGGCGGAATCAAAAGCCGACGAAAAAACCGATTTTATTGTCGGGCCGGAAACCATTTTCGAATCATCGTTAAACTGGGATGAGTCGCGGCTATTATACAATCCCTATTATCAGCGATTACAAAGTCTAACAGAACGGTATCCAAATACAGAGGTAATTTTTGGAGCTACAACGCTTCAATTTTACGAAGATGAAAATAAGGCAACACCTACAGCCCGGAAATACCAGGACCGTTTTTA
>CAYWBV010000093.1:11737-13062 GCA_964455785.1 uncultured Maribellus sp. | reverse complement strand
GTTACACCAGGCAGAGGCTGGTTACGGGTATCGGTTATTTTTCCGGATACGCTGCGTTGCTGCTGTGAGGTCATTACCTCATATTTGCTGGGAACTTTTATCAGGATGTTCCGTTCCACAATTTCATAGCTGGCTTTTTGACCTTTCAGCAGTTCATTTAAAATGTCGTCAATCTTCTTATCCTTTACATCCACTGATACAACCCGGTTATCATCGAAATTGTCGCGGTTGTAAAAAAAATAAAACTCCGATTGCTGTTCAATGGCATCGAACACATCGGCAATACGGCTGTTTTCCATCTTCAGTGTCAGTTTTGTGCTTTGCGAATACACACTGGCATGAGTAGAAAATACTGCAGTCAGAATGAACAAAATACTTAACCTCATAATCAATAACACTTTTGTTACGTGGGGATATACCGCTCCCCTTCGTTCTGATTTTTTTTTCATAAATTTGAAAGTTTTAATAAATAACTGATTTTACTTCACACGAAGTCGATGCAGTTTGTAAAGAGGGAATGCTCGTAACATTTCCCTCTTTTTCTTTTCCCTGCATTTCGACCTCTAACTAAACACGAGAGTCTGTTTCATAGGCAAAAAGTTTAGAATTTAGTTTAACGTTTATTTTTTACTGAGCCATACCTCCTTATTTTTAATATAATAACCAATTTCAGAGGTACGCTTTATTTTTTCGAGCGCATCGATTAAATTGTTGTTATAGCTAAACATTCCCCTGAACCTGAACTCGCCCAGGGTTTCTTCTTTCATGTGGAAGCGGATATCATAAATCCTCTCCAGTTCTTTAACAAGGTCGTTGAGCGTGGCATCCTTGAATAAAATTTCGCCATTTCGCCATGAAGTGAAAAACTGTTCGTCAACAACATCGATGGCAACTCCATTTTTCTGCAAATCGAATACTGCACGTTCGCCGGGCGTCAGTTGTACTGTTTGCCGGTTCCGTGTGTTTAGCTGCATTTCAATACTTCCTTCGGCAAGTACGGTTTCAAAATCGCCGCTTTCCGGGTACGCTTTTACATTAAATGAGGTCCCTGTTACTTTTATGTTTGCCAAAGTGGTGTTGACCTTAAATGGTTTTTCTGCATTTTTTGTTACCTCGAAGTAGGCTTCACCGTCTAATTTTACTTCACGGCTTTCGCGGTTGAACGAAGTTGTGTTGTATGAAATGGTTGAACCTGTATTTACCCAGATTTCTGTACCATCGGGAAGGATACATTTGGAAACGTGCCCCTTGGGAGATGTAATTTCGCAGATTTGCAAAGGTTGAACATCGTTGTTGCCCAACGACGAAAAATAGTAAAAACTGAT
>CAYWBV010000093.1:0-11637 GCA_964455785.1 uncultured Maribellus sp. | reverse complement strand
AAGTGGCATTTCCTGAAACGGATTTGCCCATTAGTACATCTTTGTCGCTGATGATATTGTCCACTTTCATACTTGGTTTAATCAGCAATAAGACGTAAAAAGAAAAACGTACCCTGTAAGAAATTTCAGATTTTTTTTGAATGAACAAACACCATCAGGTTAATCATTTGGTAATCAGACAAACTGTTTCTCATTTTTTTTAAGGCTATTCCCATTTGCATTTCAACCGTTTTTACCGAAATATCTAATTTCCGGGCTATTTCAGCATATTTCATCCCCTCGAAACGGCAAAGCAGGAAAATCTCGCGGCATTTTTCGGGCAACTCATTGATTGAATTGTTGATCCGATGATTCAACTCTGCCTCCTCAATGATATCATGAAATGGCGCATGTATCATCTCTTCTTCGCTTTCGGTAAGTTGAATATTTTTTTTATGCCGTCGCAAATGATCGATGGATCGGTTCTTCACCATATTAAAAAGATAGGATTTTACCGAATAGTCAACTGATATTTTTTCGCGCCTTGTCCATAAATCGACAAATACCTCCTGAACCAGCGAACGCGACAAATCCATATCAACCAGATATTTACATGCCAAATAACACATGGGTGTATAATAGTTGTCAAACAACTGGTTAAAAGCGGGCACATCGCCGTTTTTTATTTCCTGAAAAATATGAATATCAGATAAATTCGTCATAAAATTGGTGATATTCCCGTTAAACTGTACAAGTTTATATTGTTTGACTCTACTCTAAAAGTAGGTTTTAATGGCCTAAAATATAATATTTGGCAAAACATAAAGTTATGGTTTCATACCCATTGCCTGAATATATCCTTCATTAATTTTAGTATTACTCAATTTGATGTTTTCAATCAAACCGAGCATTGCTTTTTTTACCGTTTCCTGGTTGGGCCTGGTTGCCCTGATTTCCCCAAAATTAAGTCGTTCGCCCTCTACAAACTCCACCACTTTATCCCAGTTTTCAGGAGCAGGGATTGTACGCATACAACTCGGCCTGTTCATTTTTTTATAGGGCCAGTAGGTCCACCCGATATTGTTACGTTCCATCAGTTTTGTCCACGCAGAAATCCACTGATCTGAATTTTCACCCGTTTCTCCCATAAACATGGGAAGGTTTACCGAGTCACGGAAATCCACGAAATCCTGAATGTTTGCCTGTAATGTATCGCACCAGTAACGGTGGCAGGTGTACATCATTTTATCATCAAATTTCGAATCGGTAAAAACCGTGAAGTTGCTGTTCCACTGGGCTCCGCCAAGAAAAACAATGTGATTCCGGTCAACTTCGCGGATAGCGGCTACCGCTTTTTTATAAACCGGTTCAAGTAGCGGATTCAGTAAACTGTATTCATCTTTAAAAAAAGTGGCAATGGGTTCGTTGAGCAAATCATAACCTAAAATAACCGGCTCATTGTAATATCTTTTTGCAATATCTTTCCAGATTTTAACAAAAAGCTGCTGGCTTTCTTCGCTCACAAAAAGCCACGGATAACCATAACTGTCGTCAATATTGTCTCCGGTCTGGCCACCTGGCGCGTCGTGCATATCCAGAATAATGTACAAACCGTTCCCGCGGCACCAGCTTACCAGACTATCGACACGGGCAAATCCATCCTGTCCCGATGAAAGCCCCATATAATCCTCATCGGTAAAAAATTTGTAATGAAACGGTAGCCGAACCGTGTTCATTCCGGTTGATTTAATATAGACAATATCCTCTTTGGTGATATAATTGTCTTTAAACTGTTTCCAAAATTGATGGGTAAAATCGGGTCCGACCATTTCTTTAAAGGCTTGATCGATCAACCGCGGCGAACTTGCACGGTTGAACCCAAACATATATCCTTCGGGATTGAGCCAGTTGCCCAGATTAATTCCCTGTATAAAAAATTTTTCTCCATCGGGTGTCAAAAGATCGGGGCCAGAAATGGTAAAAAAACGAAGTTTAACATCCTTATTTTCAATATCGGAGCAAGAGTTAACAACGAGAATTGCACAAACACAAAATAACCGGAAAACAATCTTCATACATCAGGTTCATTAAGTCAATTAAGAGGGTGCAAGTTAACTAAAATGGTTTAAAATTGTCTTTTGTCATTTGAAAAACAATCAGTCAAAAATGGTTTGTGATTGACTATTCCGAAAAATCAGGTGGTAAAAAAGCATTGCAAGGTCAAATGAGTCTTGAAAAGAAACAGCTTCTAAAACCCGGATTGTCAGTAACAGAAAAACAGAACACAAATTGTTGAATGTTTTCTTATTCGTTCGCCAGCTTTGTTTACTTTTAAGGCCAGATTTTAATTCCAAAAAATTAAAACAGGCTAAAGAATAAAACTATTTTTCAGATATGCTAAAAAAAACACTTTCATTTATCCTGATATTTCTGGGATTTACCGGGATTCAACTTTCCTTCGCACAGGAAAACCAATCACTCCGTTCGCCCAACGGCGAATTGATTTTACATTTCGAGTTCAACAACGATGGTACATTACAATACCGTTTCGAAGCATTCAAAAAAACAGTCATCCGAAATTCGTCGCTGGGGTTAAAAGGCGAAAACAATATAACTTTGCCCGCCAAAGGATGGAGTATAAAATATTCTCAGGTGAATCCGGTAAATTCGGTGTGGAAACCGATTTGGGGAAAACGCGCCGAAGTACCCGACCACTATAACAAAATGCAGATCGAAATCACCGGATCGGGACAGAATCCGTTCAACCGCATTCAAATAGAAGCGCGTGCCTACAACGATGGAGTTGCGTTTCGCTACTGTTTTCCCGGGGAAACCAAAAGTATTATTCAGGCAAAGCAAGAATTAACTCAATACAACTTTGCAGGCGATTACACAGCCTGGTTTTACAACGGGGAGAATCACAACATCGGGCCCGAGAAACTTTCGGAAAGCAGCGGTTCCCGTTTGCCGGTAATGACCGTCGAAGCAGACAAAAACCTGTACCTGGCCATCCACGAAGCCAATCTTGTTTCGGGTGATCCGCTTTTGCTTCATTCGGAAAAAGGAAATACGGGGTTCTCGGTTATTTCTGTTCCAGGAGAAATTCACAACGGTTTTCAGTCGGCCTGGCGGGTTATTCTTTGCGGCAAAACGACAGGAACGCTGGTTGATTCGCACCTGATTGAATTGCTGAACCCCGAACCCGAAGGCGATTTTTCGTGGGTTAAACCCGGAGTTGCCGTTTGGGACTGGCGGATTGACGGCGCACAGATTGACGGATTTACCTACGCAATGAATTATCCGTCGTGGGTCAGGATGGTAGATTTTGCCGCCGAAAATAATATCCGGTATCTTGTGCTCGACGCCAACTGGTATGGTCCAGAACATGAGGCGGAATCCGATCCGGTGTTGGGCGAAAAAGCCAGCGACGTAAAAAAACTACTTCAATACGGAAAAGAAAAAGGAGTTGGAATCTGGCTTTACCTGAACGATGTGGGCGGACGTAAATTTCCGATTGAAGAAACGCTGAAACAATACGGCGAGTGGGGCGCTGCCGGGATTAAATACGGATTTATGAAAGGTACTCCTGCCGAAAAAAATATCTGGACAAAAAAAATCACTGCGCTGTGTGCCCAGAACCACCTGCTTTGCGATTTCCACGACGGGCCAGTGCATCCGTATGGACAAATGCGTACGTTTCCGAATGCGCTAACCCGTGAATTTTGTCATGCACAATTGGATGCACACCGCGTTTTTGTCCCGAAAACTTTTGTAACCTCTGTTTTTGTGAATATGCTTGCCGGCCCCATCGACATGAATAACGGCATGTTCGATTTACGCCAGGGAGAAACGACACGGACAGACGAAAACCAGCCGGTACCTTCAACCCTGGTTTCCGAAGCGGCCCGTACGTTAATTGTTTTTTCCGGAGCAACCATCATCCCCGACATCCCGGAATTTTACCGCAAGTACCCCGATTTACTCCGTTTTATCGCTTCACAAAAAATGCCCTGGAAAGAGAGCAAAACCATTTCAGGCGAAATCGGTGAATATATTGTTATGGCGCGTCAGGCGGCCGACGATGTCTGGCTGGTTGGAGCTGCCACCAACGAGTCGCCGCGTCAACTCGAAATCCCGCTGGATTTCCTTCATCCCGGGAATTATGAAGTTACCGTCATAGAAGATGGAGAGAATGCCCATTATCTCAACAACCGCGAAACGTTAAAAAGCAAAACTGAAATTACGAATCCTTCCGGTAAAGTGAAAGTGAAACTGGCAGCCGGCGGCGGCGCATGCTTGATAATTAAGAAGATTGGTAAAAGAATGTAATCAGCGCCCGATTGGCTATAAATAATTATTTTCTGAAAGTGGACGGATAACAATCGTTTCAGCGGGACAGATAACTGCGCACGCCCCACATCCCACACATTTTTCAGAATGAATTACCGGAAGCATTCCAATGGAAGCGGTTACCGGTTCGATGGTGATGGCGTCATACGAACAGGCAGTTTTGCACCGGTCGCATTCTTTATTTTGTGTCAGCAGGCAATTTTCGGGTTGAAGAACGGCAAGACCCATAAAAAGTTGTTTTTTTGCATCCTGACTGAACAGCGTAATCGATCCGCTGGGGCAAACACGGCTGCACAAATTGCAGTTTTCAAGGCAGTAACCTTCGGTGAATCGCACTTCGGGAACCATCCACGACGAATAATCTGACGAATCGGCACGGTGCGTAAGAATATTTGTCGGGCACGATTTGATACAGTTTCCGCAGCGGACGCACAGAAAATTAAATAACTTTTCGGAAACCGAACCCGGCGGGCGAAGGTAACTTTTTTCAGATGCTTTTATAACTCCGGGCAACGTCAGCCCCGCAGCAATTCCAATTCCTGAAAAAAGAAAAGCACGTCGCCCCACTTCTATCATTCCGTCTTTCATCTCTCCTTTTTTGCTTTTTCGGCTGAACAATTTCCCGATCTTAAACACCTCATCCTGCAAACCGCCCAACGGACACAGCTTTGAACACCATATTCCCGGAAAAACAAGATGAATACCCAGCAACAACGGCAAACCCATCAGCGATAAAACGATGGGAAGAGACGATTTTTCAGCAAAAGCAGAAAAGAAGCCATGAAAAAGCGACATGGGATCGAGCAGCATCAACACAGGAAAGCCAAAAATTGCGGCGGCAAGTGACAGATAAACCAGCCATCTGCCGATGGCAGGAATTTGTCGTAAAGAAAACGTCTTCCGCGGGCTTTTTGACGAAACAAAATCACAAAGACAACCTACCGGACAAATACGCCGGCAGAACCATCTTTTCCGGATAAAAACAACCACGAGAACCATCAGTCCCGGCAGATTCAACCACACAAACGACTTTAACACCAAAGCTGAATTCAACAAAACAAAAGGGCTCAGCCAGGTATAAAACCCGGTTATCCCTTTCCACCCGGCCGGAATGGCCAAAACAACAGCAAGTGTAAGAGAAATCTCCCTTACCCCTATGTTTTTGACTACTTTTTCTACCCCAGCCATGCGCCTTGTTCGAGCAGGAGTTTTTTTAGTTTGGCAGTATCGAGGTTCCTCACCTGCTGCTTTTCCTTTACAGCCAGTCCGGCGGCGGCGCCTGCACCATGTCCGGTAACCAGGCAGGTACCAATGATGCGGGTATCTTCCACGAGTTCGCGTTCAAAACAAAAACAACGACCGGCCACGAGCAGATTGTCTGTTTTTTTGGGAACGAGCGATCGTAACGGAATCTGCCAGTACGGACGTTCGGTTTTCGGCACTTTTTTCCCTTTATACAACATGGTTGTCCACGCGCCACTGATCCCGATGACATCATCAAACGATTTAAAAGTCATCGTATCTTCCAGTGTCAGTTGATATTCGGCATCCACCATACGCGACATTCGCACGCCAATCTGCGAAGCCGTATCAAGCAGAAACACATCTTCATGACCGGGTGTCTGCCTGATTTTTTGGACATTTTCCCAGATTTCGCGGCGATAATCCATCTGTAATTTCGAAAGGGTAAGCACATCCACTCCATCCTGATCGTCGAGGCCGTGCATGTTCACCCAGTTGACACCGGGGATGGGCGTTGGCTGCCCGACATCCGTTTTAACATAGCCCGGCTTGTTTTTATCGATATGATCCACATTCCCCAGCCGGTGAACAAGACCGATGTGGTATTTCATTTCGTCGTAGGAATCGCCGGCCCAGTGAAAGATATCGCCGTCGCCGGTACAGTCGATGACCACCTTTGCCAGAACAGCCATCCTTCCCGATTTACTTTCCACAAAAACGCCTTTGATGGTATTTCCGTCCATAATGACCTGCGTACACCAGGTGTGATACAGCATTTTTACGCCTGCTTCCCTGACCATTTCGTCGAGAACATATTTCCCGGCTTCGGGGTCGATGACAGGATTAATTTCGCTGATGGACATCCCCATATCTTTCAGCCGCTTCGACATTTCACCTCCGACGCCAAAGATCACCTGCCGGGTATGTTTTTGTTTGTCGATTGCATGGGTTGAAAGCAGCGGAAGTACAAGTCCGCCTGTCCAGAGGCCACCGAGATGATTGTACCGCTCCACAAGATAGGTTTCGGCGCCGGTACGGCTGGCCGCAACGGCAGCGGCTGCTCCTGCGGGGCCCCCGCCAATAACAAGCACATCGGTTTCCGCAAGAACGGGAATCTGCCGGGCCGGTTCAGAAATAAAATGTCCTTCGGCAGGTTGGGCCGATGGAGCAACAACATTCCCTTCGGTTTCTGAGGGAGTGATTTTCCGCCCGCAGCTTACACCCAATCCGACTGCGCCGCCCGCAAGAATAACACGGGTTATAAAACTTCTTCTCTCCATAGTAGTTGATTTTGGTAATTTCGATTTTTATTTTTACGACCCTAAAACTAAAAAATATCGGGCAACCTCGTCCATTTCTTTTGGATTTTGAATTCATTCCTGACCGAAACTGTTAAAAATCCGGACAAGCCGGTAACCAGGAAAAGATTACGCGTGTTTCCGGCAAATCACCGCACCGTAGAATGCGATAACCATAAAAGCGAACGCCGGAACCCAGTAGGCCAGTTTAATACTTCCGGCCTGATCGGAAACGATACCCTGTATCTGCGTGAGCACAGCGGCGCCGGCAATGGCCATCACCATCCCGGCCCCTCCTATTTTGGTGTCGTCGCCCAGCCCGCGGATGCCCAGTCCGTAAATGGTAGGGAACATCAGCGACATACAGCCCGAGATTCCCATTAAGGCATAAATACCAGTCGCTCCGTCGTTGTATATGGCCACGATTGAAAAAATAACAGCCAGTACCGCCAGCCCGGTCAGCAATATACGGGGTTTAAAAAACCGCATGAGCCCGGTACAAACAAAACGGCCAGTAACAAACAACACCAGGGACATAATATAATAGGTTGCACCCGCCTGTTCGGGAGTACGGGGCAAAAGCGCTTCCAGCCCAATACTTTCAAGGAAATTATAGAATCCGGCAGCCACTGGTTCAACACCGCGTAAAACAGCAATAATATCATCGGTTGAAGGGTTATCGCCCAATC
Source organism: uncultured Maribellus sp. (assembly GCA_964455785.1). Lineage (GTDB taxonomy): Bacteria > Bacteroidota > Bacteroidia > Bacteroidales > Prolixibacteraceae > Draconibacterium. The sequence continues at coordinate 4,079 of CAYWBV010000093.1, read as the reverse complement.
CGGCGACTACAACATCAAAATTGAGCTGCTGCATCACATACCGGATGACAAAAGACCACACGGCTATTTGCGCGCCCACGTAAAAAAACTGGGCGACAACGCCCCACACATAATTTTTGTTTTTGACCAGCCTGCGGAAAGTCCCGGCCAGGTCGAGACGTTTATCGTCTTCCCGGAGATTAGGCATCCGGGTAAAAAGTATCAATAGCAGGATCACTACCATCACCAGGCCTATCGACATGTAGGTTGTAGTCACTGCATTCAGTTCGGCGCCCTGTATTTTAGTTAACTCTTCGGGTGCGAGCAAAGCGCGCTCTGCCGCGCTCATCGTATTGAGTTGCGAAAGTACAAACACCTGGCTGATAACAACGCCGGTGATCGCTCCGAACGGATTAAACGACTGTGCAAAGTTGAGCCGCTGTGTTGCTGTGGATTCGGGGCCGATGGCGCAGACATAAGAATTGGTTGAAGTTTCGAGCACCGAAAGCCCGGCGAACAAAACAACAATGGCCAGCAAAAACATCATAAACCCAAAACCCACATTCCCTTCCGACAACAACATGGCCGGATAAAACAGGAATGCGCCTGTGGCATACATGCCCAGCCCGAGCATTACGCCCGCCTTATAGGTAAACCGTTTGATAAACAGCGCTCCCGGAATGGCAAAACAGCCGTAACCCAGCAAATAGCAAGCAACCTGGATCCACGCCGTTTTGGTGTCGGAAAGACTCATTATCCGTTTGAAGGCCGCCAGCATGGTATCGGTCAGGTTGTTGGGAACGGCCCATGCAAAAAACAACGAAGTAAGGAGGATAAAAGGCCAAACAATACCCCTGGGAATGATTCTGTCTTTCATAAATTACTGATTTAGCCGGAAGACTGAAGTCAGAAGTCAGAAGTTAAAACCCCGACTTCTGACTCCGGCCTTTAAAACACTGATTTTATTTCATTTAAAGTTATACCAAACAGTTCTGAGGTGATTTCATTCAGCCTCTTTTCGTCTCCGGAGATATGGAAAATCCGCTGGGTGTGCGTTATTTCCTGACCGGACGACAGTAATGCCGCCGGCGACGAACTTTCTATTTCGTAAAAAGGCCCCATCACTGTTCCATCGTCGGCAGGCCCGTCGTTGTATGAATTTACGACGTCGCCTTTCAGCGGATCATCCTGTTCGCCCCATTTCGAGTTGACATATTTTGACGGTATGCCGGGTTGCGAATACCACAACAGGGTAAGTACCCGGTTTGCGGCATCGTAGCTCCCGCAGAACGGCAGGGCGCGTTCGGGCGAAATTCCGATTTTGCTGCGGTACTTGCCGTCGATGTTAAAAAAGAGCCTGTTTTCCTTTACCACCAGGCGATCTGCCGGAACCTTTCCGAAATAGTCGTCGGTGACCTTTTTCCCGAAGTTGGTTTCATCTCCTTCTTTAAACGGAATAAAAACCACACCCTGTTCCGAAGGATTAAACATACACAGCAGCCAGACGGAAAGAAAGCCGTTCTCACTATTCCAGGCGGTTTCGCCCTGATTTTTTACTGTATTGACCGTTTCGAAAGCGACAAAATTCAGTGATTCATCCAGGGAAAGGTTCAACGCTTTTTCGGCTTCCCCTTTTGCCAGGAGCTGAACGGTACGGTCAACGCCAATGTTCATGGAGGCGCCGGAAGCGTTGGTCAGGGTAAATTCACGGTTAAAACTTACTTTTGCCGGAGATTTTTCAACCACTTCGAACGGTTTGGTATCGAGTTCGGGCGGAACTTTCCAGTTGGCAAAAACCTGCTCGTCGCCCGGTTTGAAATAGACCGAAAAGGGTCCGCCTTCGGGGCCTAACCAGAACCGTTCCTCGCCGCCAACCGGGTTAAACTGGGCAGAGACTTCGCCCTTTTCGATAAACCCGTAGTTGATCCATCCAAAACTCTGGCCTTCGTTCCCGGCGGCAGAGCTGGTCATCACGCGCCCCTGTAATCCCGGAGCCACCAGCACGCTTGCGCCCGATGTTTCATCCCTCAGTTCAATGGTTTCGATGTTGTTTTTGGCCAGAAAAGCCACATCATAACCATAAGTACCTTTTTCCATACTTTTATTATTGTTGATTGATTGTTGATTTTTGTTACCTGCCGGCGTACACGCCCCCAACAAGGCCAGCGCAAAAACAGCCGCGTAACATGATATTGGTTTTCGTTTTTTCACTCTTTTCACTTTAAACTTTGAACTTTCAACTCAATACACCTCCAACCCACGCCAGTCGGGCAGTTTTGGGAAAGTGGTATGCGGGTCGGCCTGATACCAGAAACAAACCGAAGAGATGTCGGAGTTCTGCGGGAGGTATCTTCCTCCCTGCCTCCACCCCAGGTCCTGGATGGTAATTTTTAAGTCCTTTTCGAAGCGGATGGGGTCGGTAATGTGCCACCGGTAGAGGCCGAACCGCTGCTGCGAAGTGTAGGTCCCGTCGGGGCGGATGACCTGGCAAAGCCCGGAATACGGCGTACAGAACTCGGTGTATTTCCCTTCCCTGTCGAAGTTATAGGAGCCGCAGAAGTAGTCTTCGGTTCCGGTTCCGCAGATGGTCGGGAACTCTTTGTCGCCATCGATAAAGAACTTGATTTCGCCTTCGCCCCACCAGCCGTTGTTGTGAACGCCCCAGGCCATATAAACACCAACAAACTGACCTTTCCCTTTAATGCCGTCGGCAATGGTGTAAACCGATGATTCGTTGTGGCGGTTCCGGCGGAACTGGGCGTGGAAATAGCCTGCATCTTCGGGAACTTCGGTAAGGGTGTAATCCACCTGGTAGTAAAGCGTCATCTGGTCGGTTTCGTTGATGTTTTCCATCGTTATTTTACACTTCTTACGAAACGGCATGGTCCAGTAACAGTTAAACGCGCTGCCCGGATTCACGCATACCGCGAGCGAATTGACCGGTGCGTATTTGGTCCAACCCATACAAAAGAAGTCGCCCACCGGGCACTCTACGGATGGTTCCTTTTCGTCGTCCCAGTAGATACGGATGATCGAATAACGCCAGTTGCCGGTGGGTGTCATCCAGATGTGCTGAATGGCACCGGGCCCTTCGATTTCGGCCATGGTAAATGTTTCGCCCGGCTGAATCCTCACGTAGGGGTTTACTTTCCACCCCTGCCCCAGGTCGCGGGCTGCTTTGGAAGCATTGGCGGTGTTGGGCGCTGCATTTTCCTGCGGAACCGCCATGCCGCCTTTGCCTTTTTCGCCCGTAAAGTTCTCGGGACTGATGGAACGTGTTTTCGCGTCGGACAAGCGGTAGAGGTTGCCCATGTTCATATCCAACCCGTTAAATTTGGATTGGGAATAGCCCTGCATAACCATACATACAGCAAGGACCAATAGTAGCTGAAGTTTTTTCATTGTTGTTTATTTATTAGGTTTTGATAAAAAACAGCTATTCCGGTGTTAAAAATCGCTTCCAAATGGAAAAATCCCAACGTAAAACGGTTTTATCCGAAAAACTGCCTCTAAGATAAAGAAATTCCGGCGGTACATCTTACCTGATATTTGCGAAATTATGACGTTTTTTTGCGGGTGGTCAATGGCGGGCGTAAAAATGCCGGGGAAGAGATTCGCGGAAAAGAAGTCAACCCCGGGAATGCGGGACCAACCTGACGCAATACCCGCTGCGGGCGGCGCGAAGTTGATTCGGGGCGGCGCGACGCCCGCTTCGGGGATGGAAATGCCCGTTTCAACTGAATCAATGTCAGTTACGGGTAACGAAATGCCGTCTCGCTGCGACGCGATGTCAGTTGCGGGTAACGAAATGCCGTCTCGCTGCGACGCGATGTCAGTTACGGGTAAAGAAATGCCCTCGTGAGGTGACGCGATGTCAGTTTCAGGTAGAGAAACGTCGTCTCGTGGCGACGCGATGTCAGTTTCAGATGGAGAAACGTCGTCTCGCTGCGGCGCAATGTCAGTTTTGGGTGGTGCGACGTTTGTTTCGGGTGGGGAGAGGTGGAACGAGTGGTGGTTGTCAAAAAAAGAGGCTGCCCCTTTTTGAGGCAGCCTCTTTTTTGTACCGGAGCGAGAGTCTTTTACATTAAAAAGCTCAGTAA
>CAYWBV010000092.1:10903-13064 GCA_964455785.1 uncultured Maribellus sp. | reverse complement strand
CCGGCATCGTGGATAACCAGGATATCTTCCGGTTCCAGTTCGGGCAACATCCGGTCGATGGCAAACTTGTCGTTGTTTTCGCACAACGAACCGGTTACATCGTATTTTACATTATGTTCCCGGGTTTCTTTTCCGGGGACGGTAATGTGGTGATAAGCTCCGTACATGGCCGGGCGCATCAGGTTGACCATACAGGCATCGAGTCCGGCAAATTTTTTATACGTGTTTTTAATGTGTCGTACCTTGGTCACCAAATAACCGTAAGGTCCGGTGATGGCGCGCCCCGACTCGAAGAAAATTCTCAGCGGTGCAAGGCCATTCCCGACAATCATTTTTTCGTACAGCTTTTTAATGCCGGCACTGACATATTCCAAATCCACCGGTTCCTGTTCCGGTCTGTACGGGATACCGATTCCGCCACCGAGGTTCGCAAACTCAATGTGTATCCCCACTTTTTCAGAGACCTCAACAATCAACCGGAAAAGAATCTCGGCAGTTTCGATAAAATAATCCGGATCGAGTTCATTGGAAGCCACCATCGTATGAATCCCGAAATGTTTAACGCCTTTGGCTTTTAACATCCGGTAACCTTCAAGCATTTGTTCGTGGGTAAACCCATATTTTGCATCTTCGGGATGACCGATTATCAAATTGCCTTGTTTTAAATCGCCGGGATTGTAGCGCATACAAATGGTATCGGGAAGTCCGACGTTTTTCTCCACAAATTCGATGTGCGAAATATCATCAAGGTTGATGATGGCGCCCAACTCTTTGGCCAGTTGAAATTCGTTGGCCGGGGTGTCGTTCGATGTCAGCATAATTTCATCGCCGCTCATTCCAACCCGTTTGGCCAGTTCCAATTCAGCAATCGAACTGCAGTCGATACCAAAACCCTCTTCCCTTAAAATCTTCATCAGGTAAGGATTTGGCGCCGCTTTTATGGCATAATATTCTTTAAAACCTTCGTTCCATAAAAAGGCATTTTTAAAATACTGCGCATTTTTGCGGATGGCCTTTTCATCGTAAATATGAAATGGTGTTGGATACGTTTGAATGATATTTTTAATCTGTTCTTTTGAAAAAGGTAAATTTTTCCCTGCCATAATTTTCTGCAATTTAACGAGGCACAAATGTACAATTTATACTGAAAATGATAGAATTGATCTAAATAAAGCTTTTCGGAAATCCATTAAATTAACTTTATCTGAATTCTTCAACCAATTCTCCGCTCAGAAACCCCGAGGCAATTTCACGAACCTCGCCTGTCATTTTCAGGTTCCACATATGGTCGATTTCAATGTTCAGATTCCCTCCCGGCATTTTAATCGTCAGGTTCCTTTCGGTCAAACCTTTTTTGACGACAACCGAAGCCACCGCACACGACGAGCTTCCCGAGGCCAGAGTCCATCCGGCGCCGCGTTCCCAGATAATTATTTCTACTTCGTTAGGCGAAATCACTTTGGCAAACTGCACATTGATCCGGTTCGGAAACATAGAGTGGTTTTCAATCTGCGGTCCAAAAATTTTAATCTCTTTTTCATCGAGTTCATCTTTTAAAATCACACAGTGCGGATTTCCCACCGAAACACAACTGATGGGATAATCTTTGTATTCCAGGTGCAGCGTCTCGTCGATACATTCCGGGTTATCGCAGTTCACCGGTATTTTGGCCGATTCGAAAATGGCTTTTCCCATATCCACTTTAACAATTTGGGCTTTCCCGTTTATCTCTTCGGTAATTTCGGCCCGCACCAATCCTCCCGGGGTTTCAATCGTAAATATTTTATCGATAGCATATTTGTAATCGTATAAATATTTGGCAAAAATACGCAGTCCATTTCCGCTCTTTTCAGCTTCCGAACCGTCGGGATTAAGAATACGTAACCCGAAATTGGCCTTAAATGTTGGCACTTTTAACAAAATCCCGTCGGAACCGATGCCGTAATGGACATCACATATTTTTATAATCGCCTCTCTGGAAAGGTTAAAATCGATTTCATCCTGGTTGAGTACAATATAATCGTTGCCCAGGCCGTGTGACTTTACAAAAAAATTATGCATGTTTTCAAATTTTAGAGGATACAAAAGTATTAAACGTTCATGAATTTTGTCCTTCACGGATGGATATATATAACACAGAAGTTTTTATTTTTAAATTTGC
>CAYWBV010000092.1:0-10803 GCA_964455785.1 uncultured Maribellus sp. | reverse complement strand
GCAAATCCTGATAAAAAAGTGATTAAAATGGGTATTGGCGACGTTACCCAGCCACTGGTTCCCAGTGTGGTAAAAGCGTTTCACGAAGGCGTGGAAGAAATGGCCCGGAACGAAACCTTTAAAGGGTACGGCCCGGAACAAGGTTACTCTTTTCTGCGCGAAGCTATCGCAAAAAATTCGTACCAAAGCCGGGGCGTCGATATTTCGGCTGACGATATTTTTATCTCCGACGGCTCGAAATGCGACACCGGCAACATTCAGGAAATTTTTGGGAACGAAAACAAAATTGCCATTTGCGACCCGGTTTACCCGGTTTATGCCGACACCACCGTTATGTCAGGAAAAACAGGCACCTGCCAGGCAAACGGTTATTACGACGGAATTATATACATGCCCTGCACCAAAGAAAACGGCTTCATCCCCGAATTGCCGGCTGAAATCCCCGATCTGATTTTCCTTTGTTACCCGAACAACCCGACCGGAACTGTGGCTTCGAAGGAAGAATTAAAAAAATGGGTGGATTTCGCCATCGAAAATAAAAGTATTATCCTTTACGATGCAGCCTACGAGGCGTTTATCAACGACGACGATATTCCGCATTCCATTTATGAAATCGAAGGAGCCAAAAATGTAGCCATCGAATTCCGCAGTTTTTCAAAAACAGCCGGTTTCACCGGAACCCGTTGCGCTTTTACCGTTATTCCGAAAGATGTGGTTGCTTACGACTCTGATGGAAACGCACACCCTGTTAAACCTTTGTGGAACCGCCGTCATACCACTAAATTCAATGGTGTGTCGTACCCGGTACAAAAAGCGGCGGCTGCCATTTATTCCGAAGAAGGGAAAAAAGAAGTGGCGGAAGTGATTGCCTATTACATGGAAAATGCCCGGATTATGAAAGAAAGCCTTGCCTCTGCCGGATTTGAAGTTTTTGGCGGGGAAAACGCGCCCTACATTTGGGTGAAGACTAAAAACGGCATAAAATCATGGGACTTTTTTGACAAGCTGCTCCACGAAGTTAATGTAGTTGGTACGCCAGGTTCAGGTTTTGGTCCTTCCGGCGAAGGATATTTTCGTTTTTCGGCATTTGCCGATCGCGAAAATGTGCTGGAAGCCATGAACCGAATCAAAAATATGAAATAGGGATAAGTTGAATAACTCTTCATTTGCGGGGGTATTTTTTATCTGCCAAAATATCGGATACAACTTCAAAATAGAACACGAAAGGAAAAGCTGTTAATGATTATTGGCAGCTTTTTTATTTTTTCTTGCCTGCTTTTGCCCTGGGATTAAAATCGAGGCACCGTTTGACCCACTTGTCGAGGTCGTCGTCCATGTCAATTCCTTCAGGACTTACCAACAGAAAACCCCGCATCGACTTTCCGCTGCCGTCCATCAAACGGCAATCTTCCTCCCTCAGATATTTTTCTTCGTTTTCCGGGTCAATCCGCACCAACAGATTTTCCTGAGAAACCCCGATACACAATTTATCATCCACAAAAAAACAAAGCGCCCCAAACATTTTTTTCTCTCCGAAACCCACGTGGTTTTCGTGAAGCGAGCGGCGCACGCGTTCAACCAGAAATTCACTGTAAGCCACTTTTGTAAAAATTTAAGGTTTATGAAGTAGAACAATCCGGGCAAATACCCGACAGCGTAATGTTCATCTCCTGTATTCTGTATCCTTCCGGCAACTGGAAATGAGGCTCAACTTCTTCGATACAAGTTACCGAGTGGCAAACCGAACAACTAAAATGAACATGATGGTGATGATGTTCTTTTGTACATCCGTGGCAGGCCGCAAATTTCGAAACCCCGTCAACATCGATAATCCGGTGAATTAAACCTTCTCCCATTAATTTATCCAAAACCCTGTAAATGGTAACCCGATCGCACGATTGTTCTAACATTCGGTTAATGTCCTGGTGTGACAACGCCACATCCGAATTGCCGATCAATTCCTGTACCTGTAATTTTGTATTTATTCTTTTTTTCTCCATCTGAAAACAATTTGCAACACTGTTGCGTTTATGAAAAACAATTATATTTGCAACACTGTTGCACAAAATTAAAAAATTCAACTATGGAAACAATTAAATTGTTTGTTATTCTTATGATTGGTTCGCTCGTTTTTATTTCGTGCAAAAAAGATGATCCTGAAATTCCGAATGAGGAAGAATTAATAACCACCGTTACTTACACCCTGACTCCGACATCCGGCGGTTCGGCGGTTCAATTGGTTTATAAAGATTTGGACGGCGACGGAGGCAGCGCCCCGGTAACAGCCGCCGGAACTTTGCAGTCGGGAACCGTGTATTCGGGAACGCTCAAATTGTTAAATGAAACGGAAACCCCGGCTGGCAATCTGACTGAAGAGATTAAAGAAGAGGGAGACGAACACCAGTTTTTCTTTTCGTCAACTACAAATATTACTGTTGCATATAACGACGCGGATGTCAATGGGAAACCGGTAGGGCTCGAAACGTTATTAACGACCGGAGATGCAGGCACGGGCAAATTAAAAATCGTATTACGCCATCAACCCGATAAAAATGCCAGTGGAGTTTCAGAAGGAAATATATCCAATGCTGGCGGTGAAACCGATATTGAAATTGAATTTGATGTTACCATTCAGTAAAAAATTTCCACTTTTTGTTATAATCCTGGCACTTCCTATGTTTTTACACGGTCAGCCCTGCTCTTTTTCAATTTCGGGGCAGGTAACCGATAAAAGTACGGGAGCTGTTTTACCTTTTGCAACGGTTTACCTCGAAGATACAGGGAAGGGAGCAGTATCCGACGGCGCCGGTTTTTTCAGAATAGAGAACCTTTGCCAGGGTATTTACCTGGTATCGGTCAGTCATATCGGGTGCGAAACAAAAAAAGAAACTGTCGAACTGAACGGGAATGTAACAACCAATTTCTTTTTAAACCATTTTACCGAGTTTCTGAATGAAGTGGTGGTTCACGGGAAAAACAGCGACAATACGACACAAATCAGCAGTGCCATCAGTAAAAATGAAATCCAAAAAAAAAGTAATGAGAACCTTGCTGATATTCTGGAAAACATTCAAGGGGTGAGCGCCCTTAGAAATGGCTCGGGCATTTCGAAACCGGTAGTCCACGGATTGTTTGGGAACCGGGTAAGTATTATCAATAACGGCATAACACAAAGCGGGCAGCAGTGGGGGAACGATCATGCCCCTGAAATTGATCCGTTTATTGCCGACCATCTCGCTGTGGTGAAAGGGACCAGCGCGTTGATGTATTCCGGCAGTTCGCTTGGCGGGGTAGTTCTGGCGGATACAAAATATATCGGGAGCGGCGAACAGCTCACAGGGAATTTCAACTACATTCTTCAATCGAATGGCTGGGGAAATACGTTAAATACCCAACTTGAGAAGGGAGGAAAATCACTTTCCTGGCGGTTGACCGGCACATTGAAAGCCCGCGGCGACACAAAAGCGCCTGATTATTTTCTAACCAATACCGGGAAAAAGGAGGCTGATTTTGCCCTTCGTCTCGAAAAAAGATGGACGGAAAAATGGAACACCCAGCTCTATTACAGCCTCTTTGATACCAAAATTGGCATTTTAAGGGGTTCTCACATCGGGAATGTTACCGATTTGGAAGAGGCCATGTATCGCAACGAACCATTCTTTACCAAAGACAATCTTTCATACAACGTCGACGCCCCGTCCCAAAAGGTGGTTCACCATCTGCTGAAGGTAAAAATAAAATTTCAGCCCACTGAAAATACATTTATCGATTTTGTTTACGGCGGTCAGTTGAACAACCGCCGCGAATTTGATGTCAGGCGCAGCGGCCGTTCGGATATCCCGGCGTTAAGCCTGGAACAAACCAGCCACTTTTTGCAGGGCTACCTTTTCAGCCAGATTACTCAAAATTCAACAATAAAAACAGGTGTCCAGGGAAATTTTACCGACAACACCAATAACCCCGAAACCGGGATTTTACCGTTGATTCCCGATTACCGCTCGTATCAGGCGTCTGCGTTTTTTATTTTTCAAAACACAACCGGAAAACTTTTTTACGAACTGGGCGGAAGGCATGATCTTGAACGGTTAAATGTGTATGCTATCTCGCATACCCTCCCGCGCGAAATCGAACGCCATTATCATTCGTTTTATGATTTTAGTTTTTCGGCAGGGGCAAAATACCCTGTTTCACAATCGTTAACGGCCAATATAAATGTTGGCTACACCACCCGATCTCCCGAAATCAATGAATTGTACAGTTACGGTCTTCACCAGGGAGTGAGCGGAATCGAAGAAGGCGACCCGGATCTGACACCCGAAAAATCGGTAAAACTGGTTTTTACTGCCGACTGGAATATCCGCAAAAACATGTTTGTACAGGCGCTGGGGTATTTTCAGCAAATCGGCAATTTTATTTATCTCCAGCCGCAGCACGAGTTGCGGCTGACCATCCGGGGCGCTTTTCCGGTTTTTATTTACGAACAGGCCAATTCCCGAATTTATGGGACCGACTGGTTGTTTTCGTATGAACCCTTTCACCGGATGAAGTTTACGACAAAATATGCTTTTGTCTGGGGATGGAACCGGGAACAGAATATTCCGTTAGTCAATATTCCTTCGGATAACCTGCTGGGAACGATTACCTGGTTTCCGGGAAATTTTCAGAAATTTCAGAAAAATGAAATCTCGTTCACCGGAAAATATGTTTTCAGACAAAACAACCTGAATCCCGATCAGGATTTTCTCCCCCCTCCCGATGGTTATTTTCTTTTGTCGGCGGCGGCTTCCACAAACGTGGAGTTGGCGCAATCGGCGCTAAAGTTTTTTTTACGTATCGACAATATGCTGAATACGACTTATCGCGACTATCTGAACCGGCTTCGTTATTTTGCCGACGAACCCGGAATCAGTTTTACCCTTGGGGTGAACTATTCTTTTTGATTTTTCCGGTTTAACAACAACCCGTGCTTTTCCTTTTTTATTAATTTTCAACCCATTAAAAAACGATCAGTAACCATGACGAAAACTCAACAATTTTTTCAGCTTCAGGGAAAAGGATTTGTACCCGGCAAGGTATTGTTCCGGCCCATTTTAATGCACTTTGCCGCCCATTTTATCGGGAAAAATTATGGTGAATTTGCTTCTGACTACCGCGTGCTTACCGAAGCCAACCTGCGCTGTATGGACGAATTTGGAATCGACTTACTGGGACTGATTTCCGATCCGTACCGCGAAACAAGCGCTTTTGGGGCAAAGGTGCAATTTATTCCCAATGGTGTTCCGCGGTGCCTGAACCTGATTGTTGCGACCATTGACGACGTCATCCGTTTGAAGAATCCGGATGTTTACCGGGCGGAACGCACACGAGATCGGATTAAAGCCGGCGAGTTTCTTTCGAAAAAAACGCAGGGGAATGTGCCAATTATCGGCTGGATTGAAGGACCTCTGGCCGAAGCCTGTGATTTGGCCGGTGTACAGAATATAATGCTGCAACTGATGATGGAGCCCGACTTTGTGGAACGGCTGATGGATAAGTGTTTAAAAACGGCGATGGATTTTGCCAAAGCGCAAATTGAAGCCGGCTGCGAAATTATCGGGATGGGCGATGCCGTTTGTTCGCAAATCGATGCCGGAACCTACAATTCATTTGTAAAGGAAAGGCACCGCGAGCTGATTGAATTCATTCACGGGCTGGGTGGAAAAATAAAACTGCACATTTGCGGCGACACCAACCATTTACTCTCTTCCTACACCGATCTGAACCTCGATATTCTCGATCTCGACTGGCAGGTGGACGTGGCCCATGCCCGCGAAGTTCTGGGAGAAAAAGTCATTTTTGCGGGGAACATCAACCCTGTTCTGGTACAGGATAAAACCCGCGACGAAGTGTTCCAAATGAGCCGTGAACTGGTTGAAAAGTACCGAGACGAACGGTTTATTCTTTCAGCCGGGTGCGAAATTACAGTCCTGACTCCGCCCGAAAACCTGAAAGCAATGAGCGAGGCAACGCTTTTGACGTAAACTACCCGTTGTTGTCCTCCAATAAAAAGTTGTCCATAAAAAAGGCAGTCACCAAATGATTTAAGCATCCGGGATTTCCGGTTCAACTAACTTTGCCAATTTTTCCAGCGACTCCTGCCAACCTAAATAACACATTTCAGGCGGAATAACCGAAGGAATGCCTTCCTGAAGGATTTCAAGCTCAGCGCCACACGAAACTTTTCTGAGCCAGATGGAAGTAATCATTTCCCCTGGCAAGTTAGGGTCGTCAAATTTATCGGTGTGTTTTATGAATTCATTCGGTTTGATTTCCAAATAATCTCCGCCAAATGAATGCCCGTTACCAGTAGAGAAATTGATAAACGACATTTTATAGCTGCCGCCTTCACGCACATCTATTTGATGGACCACGCACAGAAATCCGTAAGGTGGGAGCCAAAATGACAAAGCATTAGGTTCGGTAAAGGCGCGAAACACTTTTTCGGGAGCTGCTTTAAGCACTCTGTGTAATTTTACGCTGTTGTCTGACATATGCTTTCTTTGTAAATTTTCCTACTCGTTTGGCTTTTCAGTGCCGCCCGTTTTTACCTTGGTTTCTGCTCCACTTTTATTCTCGTCGTCGGAACAATTATCCGTTTTGACGAGCGATTATCTATTCTTCAAAGTTAACGAACTGTAATGTTTTCAATGCGGTGCAAAAATGACAAAATCCGGGGGAAATACGTCATAACCGGGAAATACCGCTGTTTGCCAAAACCCGCTTATAACCCGGTAATTTAAATTTTTAACAACGTCATTGTCAACCGGGATGGTAAAAAGATTAAATTAGTGTTCAACTTTTTGACAATTTCTATCACTCGTCATATGGCTTGCATCGTCTGTCAGATTGTATTGTATCACTCGTCAGATGGTTTATATCGTCTGTCAGATGGTTTACACCAATTGTCAAATGATATTGTATGCTTGTCAGATGGTGTTGTTCTATCCGACAGATATCTTCGGCTTCCTGCCAGATGGCTTCCGTCGCTTCGGAGTTGGAAGCATTAGGCAAAATCATTAAAGTGAATATCCGGGCTGTTGCGGAGATTATGGGTTATTCCGCCAACCGTTTAAAACAATATTTCGGGCGAAGGATTGATCGTCAGCCGCGACAATGTTTCGGCGTTCAAGCAACGGATGGACCGATGATGATTTGCAAAAATTTTTTTACTTTTTAAGATTAAATGATAAACGGATAAAAAGCAATCAAAAGGAACGAAATCCTGTAGGAGGCAGAAGATCGAAAAAAGGATGAGATTTGAAAATCCCATCCTTTTTTATTACATCATTTATTTGCAAGCTTCTCATTACTAAAAGCTCATTACTCACTACTTTTTCGTAATAATAGCCACCCAGCCGCCGCCGGGAGCCATGTCGATTTTTATTTTTGACGTGTTAGTGACATTCATTTCTTCCATTTTAAAGTCGGAAGCGTGTTTATCAGCATTTACGCCGTCTTTCCAGATTTGTATTTTATAATTTCCGGCGCCCAGGAAACCCAGGTCGAGTTGCAGCGAGCGCGGATCCCAGTCGGTCATGGCGCCAACATACCAGGTATCGCCCGAACGACGTGCCATCAGAATATAATCGCTGACTTTGGCATCCAAAACTTTGGTATCGTCCCAAACCGAAGGAACAGCCTGCAGGAACTTCATACATTCCGGTTCGCGATAATAATTCGACGGGTTGTCGGACAGCATTTGCAGCGGGCTTTCAAACACCACGTACATTCCCAACTGATGGCAACGGGTTCCCGGGCTCATGGGCTGGGTAAATACCGGGTTGAAATTCTGTTTGGTTGCATTCAGCATGGCGCCGGGAGTAAAATCCATGGCACCGGCAACCATTCGGATAAACGGCAGCGTAACATTGTGTTCCGGATCGGGCAGTTCCGACCATTTGGCGTTTTCAAGCCCCTTCAACCCCTCGTAGGAAATCACATTCGGATATTTTCTGTTTAATCCCGACGGTTTGTAGGCCCCGTGATAATCAACCAAAAGCTGACGTTTGGCGCATTCCGAAGCAATTTTCTCGTAAAAATTGACCATCCACTGATCGTCGCGCTGCATAAAATCGATTTTAATTCCTTTTACGCCCCAGGCCTGGAACTGGTCGAGCGCCTCGGTAAGTTTATCGTCGAGAGTTTTCCAAACCACCCAAAGAATAACGCCTACATTTTTCTGCTTTCCGTATTCAACCAACTCCTTTACATCAATATCGTCAACCACATCCATAATATTGCCGAGGTGATACCAGCCTTCGTCGAGGATGATGTATTCGAGACCGTACTTCGAGGCAAAATCAATATAATACTTGTAGGTATCGTTGTTTACCCCCGATTTAAAATCCACGCCGTACACATTGTTGGCATTCCACCAGTCCCACGCTACTTTTCCGGGTTTAATCCAACCGGTTTCTTCCAGAACATTTTCAGGTGCCAGTTTGTAAATCATTTCCGACTGCACCAAATCGGCATCTTTTTCCGAAATAATCATCGCTCTCCACGGAAATGTGCGGGCGTCTTTACACTCTGCAATATAATCGGCATATTTTACAGGGGCCACATCGCGGTCGCTTCGCTGTTTGGTTTCCAAAACCACTCCTGCAAATTTTCCCTCCAAAGTATTTTGGTTTTCGGCTGAACCTTGTAAAAACATTCCCGGGTAATCCATCAAATCCGATTCCGAGATATAAACTTTAACGTTGTTGGCACAGTCCACCAGTAGCCCGGTAGAACCAAAGCGTTCGGGCGTAATATCCGAAAGTTTCACATATTGGTACGACCTTTCCTGATGCGAAAACATACTTTCTTCTTCGGGGAACCAAACGCTGTAATTCCCCGGGAAAGTAAACGTAGCCTGTTCATTTACCACTTTGAAAGGCGCCTTGGCAGCCACTTCCCAGCGGTAAGCCACACCTTCGTCATAGGCCCTGAAATGCAGGCTGTAGGTTTTAAACGAAAGTGTAAGTTCGTTGTAAATGTCCTTGATTTTAGCATATTTACGCGCCACCACCGGAACAATCTCCGAATTCACCGAAATGGTTTTCGCCTTCTGAACTTTGGCATTTTTTCCCAACACGCCATTGTCTAAAGTCATCGAAATTTTGGAAGGAGCAATCACTTCGGCGCCTTTTAACGAAACTGCATACGAAATGTCTTCACCCACCGAAACTGTTACCACAAGGTTGCCCGACGGGGAAGAGACCAAATAATCTTTGGCACTCAGATTTAAAATCATAAGTACAAACAGAACAAAAATTGAATATTTTTTCATTTTTCCAAGGTTTTGGTTTTAAGGCGGAAAGTTAAAAAATTAATTTTACCGATTCTTCCGGGTGTCAGAGAAAGATTTTGGTTCTGGCAATTTTCGTTGGCCAGAATTGATAACTTTCAAAAAAAAGGAAGGGATAAGTTTAAAAAATCAACTTGAGAAACGATAAACCAATGAAACGAATCAGACAGATCATCCTGCTTTTGGGAGATCAGGTGGGAAGATCGGAACTCCGGTTTCATCTTTTGCGGAGGTTGTGGCCGGTTTTACAGTGGACAGCCCGGATTTACCGAAAACGGGTTATTCGAAATGTAAAAATTGTGGTGATTATCGGTTCGCTGGGCAAAACTACAACTACCAACGCTGTCCGCTGTGCACTGGGTCTCAGGAAAAACAGTAATTTCACATCGAATGCGTGGAGTTCTCTGGCGCTAAAGATGCTAAAAATAAAACCCTCACAAAAATACGAGGTTATCGAAGTTGGAATTGGTTCGGCGGGGCAAATGGAAAAGTATGCCCGGTTAATAGCCCCCGATGTTGTTGTGGTTACTGCAATCGCGTCGGAACACACGGGGTTGATTGGCTCGATAGAAAATATCAGGTACGAAAAATCGAAAATGCTGAAAATTCTGAAGCGCGACGATTTGGTCGTATTTAACGGCGACGACAAAGAAATTTTACAGATGGTGGGTGAAACATCTGCACGAAAGATTTCCTATGGTTTTGATCCCCGCGCCAAAATCTGCTGCGTGGCATCGGAGCTGAACTGGCATGAAGGGATGCGGGTTCAAATCAGAGGTGAAAACAGGATGCTGGAATTTCAATCGAAAATTTTTTCAGAACATATGATTTACCCACTGCTTGCGTCGTTTGCCGTTGCCGGCGAATTGGGGCTGAAAAGCGAAAAAGTAGTGTCGCGGCTCGAAAAATTCAGGTCGCCTTCCGGGCGGATGAACGTGATAAAACTCGACAACGGCGCCTTTCTGATCCGCGACGATTACAAAGCTACTTTTGAAAGTGTCGGTCCGGCGCTCGGTTTTCTCAGAAGGGTACCGGCAAAACGTAAAATTGTGGTTCTGGGCGACAGTAATGAAATGCCCAAACCCTGGCAATCGGTCTGTCGGAAAATTGGGGAAGAAATCGCCGGTTTTGCCGCTTTTGCCTTTTTTATCGGGCAGATGGAGCCCGAATATGCCGTCGGCGCCCGCGACGCAGGAATGAACCCGGAAAACATTTTTCTTTCGGGGAATAACTGGAAAAGCGCCTTTCGTCAACTTCCTTCAGATTTGGGGCCGGGCGATGTAATCCTAGTAAAAGCGCTGTCTTTTCAGCGGATACAACGGTTTAGCCTGGCTTTACTCGGGCAACAAATTGAATGCGACCGCAACTGGTGCCAGGTAAAATCGGTACGGTGCGAGAACTGCGCCTGGAGAAACGAAGCCGGAAATACCTTTTACGCGCAAAAAACAATAATATGGGAACCAGCCTGAAAA
>CAYWBV010000091.1:0-13247 GCA_964455785.1 uncultured Maribellus sp. | reverse complement strand
GATTATTCCGGGAAAAAAGTAATTCTCTATTTTTATCCGAAAGACGATACCCCGGCATGTACTGCCGAATCATGTAATCTGAACGAGAACTACAATGTATGGCTCAGGAAAGGGTTCGAGGTTGTTGGGGTAAGTCCCGACAGCGTTAAGTCGCATCGGAAATTTGCAGATAAATTTGGTTTAAAATTTAACCTGATTGCCGATATCGAAAACCAAATTATAAAAAAATACGGCGTTTGGGGCGAAAAAAGTATGTTTGGACGAAAATACATGGGCGTTTTACGCACCACTTTTGTTATTGATGAAAAAGGTATGATTCAGGATATTTTTGAAAAAGTAAATACAAAATCTCACACAAGTCAAATTTTAGAAACGTTAAATATTTAACCTTGAGCTGAACATGACAAACGAAGAAAAAAGCCTTATGAACAAGGAAAAGCTGAAAGCTCTGCAGCTTACAATGGACAAAATTGAAAAGAGCTACGGAAAAGGATCGATAATGCGCATGGGCGATCGTGTTGTTGACGACGTTCCTTCGATATCATCCGGTTCAATCGCCCTCGATGTGGCTCTGGGGATTGGTGGATATCCCAAGGGAAGGGTTATCGAAATTTACGGCCCTGAATCGTCAGGGAAAACCACACTGGCCATTCATGCCATCGCCGAAGCGCAAAAGGCCGGAGGTATTGCCGCTATTGTCGATGCTGAACATGCTTTCGATCCGTATTATGCAAAAAAACTGGGAGTTAATATCGATGAGTTGCTGATTTCGCAACCCGACAACGGGGAGCAGGCGCTTGAAATTGCCGACAACCTGATTCGTTCGGGCGCCATCGATATTATTGTAATTGACTCGGTGGCTGCTTTAACACCAAAAGCCGAACTGGAAGGAGAAATGGGCGACTCGAAAATGGGTTTGCAGGCTCGGTTGATGTCGCAGGCATTACGGAAACTCACCGCAAATATTAACAAAACCAAAACTTGCTGTATTTTTATCAACCAGTTACGCGAAAAAATCGGGGTGATGTTTGGAAACCCGGAGACCACAACCGGCGGTAATGCGCTGAAGTTTTATGCTTCCGTGCGTCTGGACATCCGAAAAATTGGCCAGATAAAAGACGGGGAAGAAGTACAGGGGAACAATGTTCGGGTAAAAGTGGTGAAAAACAAAGTTGCTCCGCCTTTCCGTAAAGCCGAATTCGATATCTTGTATGGTGAGGGAATTTCAAAATCAGGAGAAATTGTCGATTTGGGCGTTCAATATAACATCATTAAAAAAAGCGGTTCGTGGTTTAGTTATGGCGAGACCAAACTTGGGCAGGGCAGGGAAACAGTTAGGAATCTGATTGTCGATAACCCGGAACTGGCACACGAACTGGAAATGAAAATTGTAGAAGCAATCTCGGGCAAAACAACTACGGAGTAATATTGAAATTAAGATTGACAGAGTGTACTGGGTGAACGGCTTCTGTCGTTTCATCCAGTTTTTTTATAACCAAATAAGGAAACAAATGAAAGTTTTAAAGTTCGGTGGCACTTCGGTTGGCACCGCCGAAAACATAAAGCGGGTAAAAAAAATCGTTCTGAAACAGGACGGCGACACCATTGTGGTAGTTTCGGCGCTTGGCGGGATTACCGATAAAATTTTAAAGGCCGCCCGGCTGGCGTCCACAGGAACCGGAACCTTTCACAAGGAACTTACTGAAATCAAACAAATCCATGAGGATGTTATTCGCGACCTTTTTAACGGGAGCGGCTCTATTGAATACATTGTGAACGAACTGCTCGACGAATTGGAGCAGATTTTAACGGGAATTACGCTGGTGGGCGAGTTGACCGTAAAAACACTCGACCGGATTGCGGGTATCGGCGAAAGGATTTCTTCGCAAATTGTAGCTCAGTATATTCCGGGAGCAATCAGGATAAATGCTGCTGATTTGATTCAAACCGATAGCAATTTTGGAAAAGCGATGGTCGATTTTAAAACGACCAATCAAAAGATCAGGGAAGCTTTTCGTGACTTCAGAGGAATTGCAGTTGTTCCTGGGTTTATTTCGAAAAACAGCAAAGGTGAATTTACAACACTCGGGCGTGGTGGTTCGGATTATACCGCAGCCATTTTTGCGGCGGCGTTGGATGTTGGTTCACTGGAAATCTGGACCGACGTAGATGGTTTTATGACTGCCGACCCGCGGATCATCAGCAAAGCTTACACCATCCCCGAATTAACCTACTCCGAAGCGATGGAACTTTCGCATTTCGGGGCAAAAGTAATTTACCCGCCAACCATTTTACCTGTCTATCAGAAAGGGATTCCCATCCAAATAAAAAATACGTTTAACCCTGAAAACGGAGGTACCCACATTGTTCATACCGTAACAAACGGGAAAGAACGCCCGATCAAAGGGATTTCTTCGATTTCAGGGATTGCACTGCTCACCCTCCAGGGAATTGGAATGGTTGGTGTAACTGGTATTTCAATGCGACTGTTTACCGCCCTTGCAAAGGTCAATGTCAATGTTATTTTAATTTCGCAGGCTTCTTCCGAGAATTCAATCAGCGTGGCGGTGGAAGAAAAGATGCAGGAAATGGCGGAAAATGCCATTCGTACTGAATTTGAAAAAGAGATTTCGGGAGGACAGATCAGCAGGATTGAGTTTGAAAACGAACTTTCCATTGTGGCAATTGTGGGTGAAAATATGAAACACACCACCGGCATTGCGGGCAAACTGTTCTCCACCATCGGGAAAAGCGGGATCAACGTGATTGCCATTGCACAGGGTGCTTCGGAGCTGAATATTTCGTGGGTGGTTAAAAATGAAGAATTGAGGAAAACACTGAACGTGGTGCACGAATCGTTCTTCCTCTCTGAAAATGTGGAACTGAACGTTTTTCTGATGGGAATTGGCACTGTTGGCGGCAACCTTTTGCAACAAATTCAAAAACAACAGGAAAAATTATTAAAGGAAAAACACCTCAAAATAAAACTTACCGGGGTAGCCAATTCAAAAAAGATGATCTTCAGGAGAGAAGGCATCGATATAACCACCTTTAAGGAAATCCTTGAAAATTCAGAAAAAAAATCGAGCCTGACCGGGTTTGTGGACGAAATGAAAACCATGAATATCTACAATTCGGTATTTGTCGATTGTACCGCTTCCGACGAGGTGGCCTCGTTTTACAAAGAAATTCTTGGTTCGAATATTTCCATTGTGGCAGCGAATAAAGTGGCAGCTTCGTCGTCGTATTCGAATTATTCTGAACTGAAAAAGATGGCCAAACAAAAAGGAGTCAAGTTTTTGTTTGAAACCAATGTTGGCGCTGGTTTACCAATCATCAATACGTTAAATGACCTGGTCAACTCGGGTGATAAAATTCTTAAAATAGAAGCGGTTTTGTCGGGAACGCTCAATTTTATTTTTAATACCATTTCTGCCGGGATTCCGTTGAGCAAAACTATTCGGATGGCTAAGGAAGAGGGATATTCGGAACCTGATCCCCGAATCGATTTAAGCGGCGGCGATGTGGCGCGAAAAATATTGATCCTGGCGCGCGAGTCGGGTTACGCGGTTGAAATGCAGGATGTAAAAGTTGAACGGTTTGTCCCTGATTCTTATTTTGAAGGTTCGCTCGACGACTTCTGGAAAAATATCTCGGAACTGGATGAGGAGTTTGAAATCAAAAGAAAACGACTGGAAAAGGAGGATAAAAAATGGCGGTTTGTAGCCTGCTTCGAAAACGGAAGGGCAGAAGTTGGCCTGCAGGAAGTTAACCAGCGGCACCCGTTTTACGACCTAGAAGGCAGCAATAACCTGGTAATGTACACCACCGAACGTTATCACGAATTCCCGATGCTGATAAAAGGTTACGGCGCCGGCGCCTCGGTAACCGCCGCGGGAGTTTTTGCCGATTTGATAAAAGTGTCGAACATTTAAAGTAGCTTATGAAATATATTATAATTCTTGGCGACGGGATGTCAGACGAGCCGCTCGCCAATTTTGGAGATAGAACACCGTTGCAGATGGCGTATAAACCACATATCGACTGGCTGGCAAAACAAGGAAGAACAGGGCAGTTGATTACTGTTCCTGAATCGATGCACCCCGGAAGCGAAATTGCGAATCTCGCTGTTTTGGGATACGATGTGGAAAGTGTTTTTGAAGGACGCGGTGTTTTGGAAGCTGCCAGTATGGGTGTTGAATTGTTGCCCGGCGATTTGGGCATGCGCTGCAACATCATTTGTGTTGAAAACGAAAAAATAAAAAACCACTCCGCAGGGCATATTTCCACCGAGGAGGCGTCGGAACTGATTGATTCTCTGAATAAAAAACTCGGAACGGAAACGGTTCAGTTTTATCCCGGTGTTTCTTACCGCCACCTGCTGGTTATTAAAAACGGGAAAAAGGAAATGAAATGTACCCCTCCGCACGATGTGCCGGGAACACCGTTCCGTTCAGTAATGATTCAGCCAAAATCGGAAGAAGCAAAGCCGACCGTGAGTTTGCTGAATGATTTAATTCTGAAATCGCAGGAAATCCTTAAAAATCACCCGGTAAACCTGAAAAGGAAATCCGAAGGAAAAGATCCGGGCAACAGCATCTGGCCGTGGTCGCCGGGGTACAAGCCCAAAATGCCAACACTGGGCGAAATGTTTGGCGTTAGAAATTCTGCGGTCATTTCTGCGGTCGATTTAATCCAGGGAATTGGCGTTTATGCCGGAATGAAAGTCATTCATGTGGAAGGCGCCACCGGGTTGTACAATACCAACTACGAGGGAAAAGCGAAAGCGGCTGTCGATGCGCTGAAAGAAAACGACTTGGTTTATCTGCATATCGAAGCCAGTGACGAGGCCGGTCATGAAGGCGATGTGGAATTAAAAACCAAAACGATCGAATATCTCGACCAGCGGGTAGTAAAATATATTTTGGAAGAAGTAAAAAATATAGATGAACCGGTTTCTATTGCCGTTTTACCCGACCACCCCACGCCCTGTGCGCTAAAAACACATACACGCAAACCGGTGCCGGTAATTATTTATAATCCGGAAAATCAACCTGATAATGTTGAAATCTACGATGAATTTAGTGTGGAAAAAGGGTCGCTGGGATTATTAAAAGGAGATGAATTTATAAAAACATTTCTGGGAAGATAGATTGCTTTTTTTTGATTCTTGTTAGAAAAGAAAGTATTTCCCTGATTTATGTCATAATTTCGTTATGAAAATCTTAATCTTTGATTTTTTGTCAATGAACATAAAGACTTTCTGAACCAACATACTATTTTTACCTTTTTACATCAAACCAGAAATGCAATATTACAGCACCAATAAAAAGACACCGCCTGTTTCGCTAAAAGAGGCTGTGGTAAAAGGCCTCGCCGCCGACAACGGTTTGTTTATGCCCGAAAGGATTGAAAAACTGGAACCTTCCTTTTTTCAGCAAATCCAAAACCTTTCATTTCAAGAAATAGCTTTTGAAGTTGCCACAAAGTTTTTTGGAGAAGATATTGAAGATCAGAAGCTCCGGGAAATCGTTTTCGATACGCTTCAGTTCGATTGTCCGGTGGTAAAAGTAACAGAAAAAATTTATTCGCTCGAACTCTTTCATGGGCCGACACTGGCATTCAAAGATGTTGGGGCGCGGTTTATGGCCCGGTTACTCAACCATTTCCTGGATAAACAAGAGAACCTGGTTCATGTTTTGGTGGCTACTTCGGGCGACACCGGAAGCGCCGTAGCCAATGGTTTTTTAGGGGTTCAGGGAATCCACGTTTACGTTCTTTATCCCAAAGGGAAGGTGAGCAAAATTCAGGAGTCGCAGTTTACAACATTAGGACAAAACATTACGGCCATTGAAATCGACGGAACTTTCGACGACTGCCAGCGACTGGTAAAAACAGCGTTTCTCGATGAAGAACTGAACCGAAAGCTACTGCTTACATCTGCCAATTCCATCAATGTTGCCCGGTTTCTTCCGCAGGCTTTTTATTATTTTAATGCCTATGCGAGATTAAAAGAAGCAGGAGTATTAAACGGGAAAGAACTGATTGTATCTGTGCCCAGCGGAAATCTCGGAAATCTTACCGCAGGTCTTTTTGCCAGTGAAATGGGATTGCCGGTCAAACAGTTTATTGCCGCCAATAATGCCAACGACGTTGTGTTCGACTACCTTGAAACCGGCCAATACAATCCGAGGGCCTCGGTAGAAACCATTGCCAATGCGATGGATGTTGGTGCTCCCAGTAATTTTGCACGCATACTCGATTTGTACAACTATTCGCATACAACCATTTCAGAAAAGATAAAGGGATTCCGTTATTCAGACAAAGAAATCGGGGAGACGGTGAAACGTGTTTTCCGCGAAAGCGGGTATTTGTGCGATCCCCACGGAGCCTGCGGTTTTCAGGCGTTGAGCGATTATTTAAAAGCAGGTCAGGTGGGTGTTTTCCTCGAAACGGCTCATCCGGCCAAATTTCTGGAAACCATGGAAAACCTGGTGGGTGGTGGAAATCTGGCCCTTCCAGAAAAACTTTCGGCATTTATGAAAGGCGAACGGAAAAGCCATCCTTTAAATGTTGAATATGAAAAATTTAAGGAGTTTCTTTTGAGGTAAAAGAAATATTTAATTAAAATTTTGAACAGAAAATATTTTAGTACGTTGTTTTATTGACAGAATTAGGTGTTTCTATGTGGGAAAGTATAAAAAATGTAATATAATTTTGGGAAAAATTAAAACCGTTTAATAATTTCACCGTTCAGTTTTCGCTTTACTGTAACCAGATTAAATTTATGAGACAACTTAAAATATCCAAGCAGGTAACCAACCGCGACACACTGTCGCTGGACAAATACCTGCATGAAATTGGTAAAGTTGAACTGTTGTCGGCAGAGAAAGAAGTGGAACTGGCCAAGCGGATAAAAACAGGAGACAGGGCGGCCCTCGAAATGCTCATCAAAGCAAACCTGCGTTTTGTGGTTTCTGTTTCAAAACAATACCAAAACCAGGGATTGAGTTTGCCCGATTTAATTAACGAAGGTAACCTGGGCCTGATAAAAGCCGCGGAGAGGTTCGACGAAACACGTGGATTTAAATTTATTTCTTATGCCGTTTGGTGGATTAGGCAGTCGATTCTTCAGGCTCTTGCTGAACAGGCCCGGATTGTAAGACTTCCTTTAAATAAAATCGGTTCAATCAATAAAATAAGCAAGGCTTTTAATAAACTTGAACAGGAATTTCAGCGCGAGCCTACGGTAGAAGAGGTAGCTGAAATTATGGAAACCCGCCCCGAGATGATTGAAGATTCTATGAACTTTTCTTCCATCCACGTTTCTATGGATGCGCCATTGCGGGACGAGGAGACAGGTGATATGTATGACGTTATTTTAAACGACGATTCGCCCAGTCCGGATAATGAATTGATTAACAGCTCTCTCAGAAAAGAAATCGAACGGTCACTTTCTACTCTTGGCGACAGGGAAGCGGACATTCTTCGGTTCTATTTTGGATTAAACGGTTCCCAGCCACACACACTTGAAGAAATTGGAGATGAATTTGGGTTAACCCGCGAAAGGGTCCGCCAGATTAAAGAAAAAGCAATAAAAAAATTAAAAAACCAATACCGCAACAGGTTACTAAAAGCCTACCTCGGTAGATAATCACGAACAAATGAAGCGCTTTATAGCACCGTCAATCCTCTCGGCAAATTTTAACCATCTCGGAAAAGACATCGAAACCATCAACCAAAGCGAAGCCGATTTTATCCATTTCGATGTGATGGACGGGGTCTTTGTCCCCAACATTTCGTTTGGGATCCCGGTGATTGAGCATGTTCGCAAAATTGCACAAAAGCCGCTTGATGTGCACCTGATGATTGTAAACCCCGATCATTTTATTGAACCTTTTGTAAAGGCCGGGGCGTCGCTTTTAACCGTTCATTACGAAGCGTGTCCACATCTGCACCGAACGATTCAGCAAATTAAAAGTTTCGGGATAAAAGCCAGCGTTTGTTTGAACCCGCATACACCGATCGCCTTTCTCGAAGATATTATTTCTGATTTGGACATGGTTTTGCTAATGTCGGTAAACCCCGGTTTCGGCGGTCAGAAATTTATCGCCAACACCTATAAAAAAGTTTCTCAACTCCGGGAAATGGTCGAAAAACAGAATCCTGACTGTTTGATTGAAGTGGATGGAGGAGTCAATTACGAAACCGGAAAACTGCTTTTCGATGCCGGCGCCAACGTGCTGGTGGCCGGAAGTTTTGTTTTTCAATCGGCTAATCCGGCCGAAATCATCCGGAATTTGAAAAACGTTTGATTTAGAATCCACCCGCTTCCCCGAAATGTTTTTTGAGGTTCACGGACTGTTCTGTTCGTGTAGTCTAAAACATTCTGTTACAGCGATTTTGTATCATCTCCGGTGATTCAAAAAAGGAAGAAGGGTACTTTTCCAAAAAAAGACGTGTGATCTTTCCAAAATAGACGCGTCTTTTTTTGAGGCCTCACCGTTTCGTTTTTTTTTGGCCTGCTTTTGAGAAAAAAAGCCCTCCTGTCACCCCGATTTTTTGTTTCGGGCCTTTGCGAAAAAACAACATTTCCGTCACCCTCTTCCCGATAATTTTTTTCTAAATGACCCTTTTTTTCTGTTTTATTTCTGAAGAAAATGTGTTGCGCAGGGCACATTCATCGGAACAGGTAGAACAATTGTGCTCTGGCGTGCAGGTTTCGTTTTTGAAGTTTGTTGCGGTTTTTTGTTTTTTCCGGCTGAAACTTTTTGCGGTTTTTATCACCGCAACGGAAACGGCAAGCGCAATAACAAGGTATGTAACGATTTCCTGAAACATTCTCTACATTATCAAAATTGCGACATGATATACGGCAAATGCAGCAATCCAGGCCAGGGTTGTGGTGTAAACAGCAGTAAAAGCTGCCCATTTCCACGAGCCTGATTCGTTTTTTATGGTGGCTATCACCCCAATACAAGGGAAATAAATAAGGATAAAAATCAGAAATGCAAGTGCTGTTGGCCCGGTAAATACCTTTTGGCCGCTGTTTTTTCCGGTTTGGTGCACTTCGTCGTGCAGTTTGTTCCGGAGGTTTGCCGTATTTTCGCTGCCACTTTGGTACAAAACGCCCATTGTGCTGACCACAATTTCTTTGGCCGGAAGCCCTGCCAGCAGGCTGATACTCATTTTCCAGTCGAAACCAAGGGGTTGCATCACCGGTTGGATCGTTTTGCCGAGTATGCCAAGGTACGAGTTGGCCAAACGGTCGGTTTCCATTTGCGCCGTTATTTCGGCTATCATAACTTCCTTTTGGGAATCCAAAAGGTTCCGGTTCATTTTTATCTGCTCCGTTTCAATTGTATATTGCGCCGATTTTTTGGTTTCGCGCGGAAAGTACTCCAGTGCCCAAATAATAATTACCCCCACAAGAATAATTGTCCCGATTTTTTTCAGATAATGTTGCGTTTTATCCCACATGTGATAAGTTATATTCCGGAATGTAGGCAACCTGTAGGTTGGGAGTTCCATCACAAAAGGGGTTTCCTTGTTTTTGAAAACGGTTTTATTCAGGATTTGTGCCGTCAGAAAGGCAAAAAATATCCCTGTAATATAAATTCCGATGAGGTATAAAGTTTGGTATTCTTTAAAAAATGCCGAAATAATCAGGATATAAACCGGCAACCTGGCGCTGCACGACATAAAGGGGATAATTAACATGGTGAGTATCCGGTCGCCGCGGTTTCGCATCGAACGTGTGGCCAGGATAGCTGGGACGTTACATCCAAACCCCATGATCAAAGGGATAAACGACCGGCCGTGTAGCCCGAAGCGGTGCATAATTTTGTCCATGATAAAGGCGGCCCGCGCCATGTAACCCGTTCCTTCGAGCAGCGAAATAAAGAAAAAGAGTATCAGGATATTGGGCAAAAATACCAACACGCTTCCTGCCCCGCTAATCACTCCGTTAACCAGCAAATCTTTTAACATTCCGTTGGGCATATTCTCCGAAATAAAGTTGCCCACTGCGGTAACTCCCCAGTCAATCCAGTTCATGGGATAAGCGCCAAGTTTAAAGGTTGTGTAAAAAATGACAAACAAAATGGCGGTGAACAGCGGAAAACCAAGATATTTATGGGTGAGCAGATTGTCGATTTTTTCTGAACGGGTCTTTTTTTCGCGGTACGGATCTTTGAGTGTTTCTTTTAGAGCCCCGGCAATAAAACTGTATTTTGCATCGGTAATTACGGTTTCACTGTCTTCATTGAGCAGTCCTTCAATTTTTTTTATTTCCCGTAAGGTTGTGCTTTCTATGTCACTAAAATTGGAGTAATTGGATAAAAGTTCCAAAACCTGCCGGTCTTTTTCCAGTAATTTTATGGCAAGGAAACGGGACGATATTTTATCGGTAATGGGTTTGTTTTCCCTGATTTTATCCCTGATTAGTTTTATCGATGCTTCCAGATCCTTTCCGTAATTGATGTGGATGTGTCTCGAAATTTTGTCTTTGCCCTCAAATACTCCGATAACCTTGTCGATCAGTTTGTCCAGGCCAATTCCTTTTGAACTGATGGTGGGTACAAAAGGGATACCCAGCAACTTCGACAATGCCTTGCGGTTGAAAAAAAGTTTTTTCTTTTCCAGTTCGTCGAACATATTAAGTGCAACCACAATACGCAAATCCATGTCGATAAGTTGAGTGGTGAGGAATAGGTTTCTTTCGAGACTGGTGGCATCGAGTACATTAATTACAATGTCGGGAGTTTGTTCGTAGATAAACTGGCGGACAAAAATCTCTTCCTTCGAATAGGCTGTTAAACTGTAAGTCCCGGGGAGATCGTAGAAATTGAAAGTGTATCCTTTGGTTTTGAACGTGGCCTTCTTTATGTCAACGGTTACTCCGGAGTAATTTCCTGTTTTTTCTTTTGCCCCGGAGATGAAGTTGAACAGGGTTGTTTTTCCGCAATTGGGGTTTCCTACGAGGGCGATATTGATGGTTTTTGTCCGCTCCGACTGGTCAATTAAATCGATGTTTCGGTCGATTACCCCTTCGAAACTGCCATTGCCGGTTTCCACAAACTCACCTACCGGGACAACCTCGATTAAATCTGCTTCCGATTTTCGCAGCGAAACGTTGTAATTAAGTATCTTAAATTCGAAAGGGCCGTGAAAAGGGGCGTTTTTTATCACTTTCACCTCTTTGCCTTTTACAAAGCCCATTTCAGAAATTCGTTTCCGAAAGGAACCGTGCCCCAGGACTTTTGTGATAATTACCGATTCACTTCGTTTTACCTCGCTCAGTTTCACAACTACCCAACCCTTCCTTTAGTGAATTTAAATTAAATAAGAATAAGCCTGCAAATATATCCACATTTCCATTTATTTAAAATAAAATGTAAATCTTCTGAGCTTATTACAACAAGTAATTATTTTTGTGATCATAAATGGAACGGAATGGAAGAAGAGATTTTTTATAATAACATTCAGAAAGCATTGGAGAACCTGCCGGATAATTTTAATATCCTCGAAGAACAAATCGATATGGAGGTACAAATGCAGTATTTTGAATTTTCGCAAAATAACCGGACCGCTCTTTTGTCGGAAGAATGCTTTAAAAACCGGGGGCAGCTTTTTTCCCCGGAAACAGAAAAGCAAAGAAAGAAGGAGATACTTTCCGCAATTGCTGCTGTTGATGATGTTGTTGCTTATCGTACCATCGAAAAATTTCTCGAAAATGAAAATGGCGAATTAAAACAATGGGCTGTTCTGGCTCTCCAGGAGAACAGGATGCTTCTGCAGAGTTCGCTGCTGGATGAACAACAGGTATTTATTTCAACAGGATTGGGTGGAAAAGGACGTAAATTGAGATATTTTACTGTTTTTATCAACCAGGAAGGTGACAAAATATTAAATGCCACACAGCGGAAGTTATTAAAAGAAGAGTTGATTTTTGAACTAAAAAAATATGACGGAGAGTTTGAGGTTATCGATTTTATGGAAGGTTTTTCAACTGCCCAAATTATGTTGCCATTGAAAGCCGATATAAAACAGGCTTTTAGGGCTATCATCGACGAATGTAACCAGTACGGCCATTTTCTGAAGGACGATTTCGTGGTTACCAATGTGAAAGTACTGTCTCAGGAGGAAATAATCCGGATGTTGAATCAAAACAAAAAAAACGATTATGACGAGTTGGAAGAAGAATAAAATTAATGTGGCAGTGCAGGTTTTGCCCGAAGCAGGTGGAAAGCTGAAATATGATTTGGTTGATGAAGCCATTTCTGCCATTCAGCAAACGGGTTTTCGATACCGGGTTTGTCCTTTCGAAACGGTGGTGGAATGTAGCTTTGAGGAACTTGCAGGGTTGCTTGAAATAATACATGCTACCTGTAAAAAAGCAGGTACCGAAAAGATGTTGACCAATGTAAAAGTGCAAGTCGATTTCGGCAAAGATGTTACCATCGAAGATAAAATGGAAAAGTACAGTTAAAGTTGATAAAATTTTAAGGTTTTTATCAAAAAGTGTTATATTTGCACCGCTTTTGCAATGGCCCTGTAGCTTAATGGATAGAGCATCTGACTACGGATCAGAAGGTTGGGGGTTCGAGTCTCTCCAGGGTCACCGATTAAAAACAAAAAAACCGTTGCGGCACTGAGGCTACAACGGTTTTTTTATTCTTTATAGACAACTTTTTATAGACAGTTCTCGATAAAAGAGTTACTAAAGAAACGGTAACTCTTTTTTTGTGGCAAAAATTGCAAATTTGCGAATTATAAATCTTGAAATTAGTTTAACTTTTTTATTTTAAATCCATATTAAGTTTTGGTTCTAAACCAATGGAGGAATATACTTTCTTTTCTCTCTTTTTTGCTGCTTTTCGTGCCAATAACGAAGGAATAAAAGAGAGCAGCGTTCCGGCTAAAAAGATCAGCACAAATTGAATATTTATATCGAATGAAATATGGTTAAACAACAAAGCCAGTCCAATAAGGAATACGTTGGAAAAAACAATAATCAGGGTCACTTTAAAATGGTTGGAAACCAAATCAAGTAAACGGTGATGAATGTGGTTCTTGTCGGGCGAAAAAGGTGACTTTCCATTTGATATTCGAATGGTCATCACCCGTAAAGTATCAATCAGAGGTACAATGATGATAGCAAAGGAAACAGCGGGTGCAGCACCAATTGCATAGGGAACTGATTTTACGATATTAAATTCATTGAATTTTACAATAAGCGTAGAAAT
>CAYWBV010000090.1:9231-13315 GCA_964455785.1 uncultured Maribellus sp. | reverse complement strand
ACCATCCGCAATGCGCTCGACAAATCGAACCTGGTTACCGAAACCAAAA
This sequence comes from uncultured Maribellus sp., assembly GCA_964455785.1. Taxonomy (GTDB): domain Bacteria; phylum Bacteroidota; class Bacteroidia; order Bacteroidales; family Prolixibacteraceae; genus Draconibacterium. Next base: position 13,266 of record CAYWBV010000090.1, on the reverse strand, counting down.
ACCTGAAAAAGAAAGTCAGCAAAAAATATCAGATCATCGGCGAATCGAAAGCCATCAAAAGTGTCATCGAAATGGCCGATCGGGTAGCGCACACCGACGCACGGGTGTTGATAACCGGGTCGAACGGAACCGGGAAAGAGCTGGTAGCCCGGCGTATCCACGACCAGAGCCACCGCTCGGCAGGTCCGTTTGTGGAAGTCAACTGCGCGGCAATTCCCTCGGAGCTGATTGAAAGCGAACTGTTTGGTCACGAAAAAGGGGCCTTCACTTCGGCCGTAAAACAACGTATCGGGAAGTTCGAACAGGCCAGTGGCGGCACTCTTTTTCTCGACGAAATTGGCGACATGAGCCTGTCGGCGCAGGCAAAGGTTTTGCGCGCGTTGCAGGAAAACGTGATTACCCGCGTGGGCGGCGACAAACAACTGAAAGTGGATGTGAGGGTGGTGGCGGCTACGAATAAAAACATTTCGCACGAAATTGCTGAGAACAAATTCCGCGAAGATTTATACCACCGGCTGAGCGTGATTTTAATCCAGGTGCCGTCGTTAAACGAACGTCTCGAAGACATTCCGCTGCTGGCCGGTTATTTTATCGGGCAGATTTGCGGGGAATACGGCATGCCCGAAATTTCGATTTCAGACGATGCCATTGCCGAATTGCAGAAAATAAGCTGGACCGGCAACATCCGCGAGTTCAGGAATGTGATTGAACGGCTTATTATTTTGTGTGATAAAAAAATTACCGGCGACGATGTGTTAAAATTTGCCGCGCCGCTGAAAATAAATCAGTAAAATATTTTTCAAAACCAAAACTTCTTGCTTCCACGGTTGTTCAGTTTTTTGTAAATGTTTCTAAAGCAGAACATTTTTTAATTATTGCGTGTTTTAAGTGAAGTCCCTGGAAGCGGAAGAGTTAAATTTGTCATGGCGTATTATTAATCTTTCCCTCGGGAAAAAATTATCTTCAGCTTTTCAGGGGCTTTTTTTGTCTGGCTGGCTCCTGATTTTCTGCTGATGTTCGAAAAAAAGAAAGGTGTTGTAGTAATCGTATTGAAAAAACAAATGAAACTTTTAAGCGGCAATTATCCGTTCGAAAATAAGGAGAAAATTATTCTTCGCGATTACCTGGCCATTGAGCGCACCAAGCTGGCCAATGAGCGCACTTTTTTTGCGTACATCCGCACATCGCTTTACCTGATCCTGGCAGGATTCGCCTTTTTGCAGATTGAAGGTTTTGGCAGCATTCAATGGTTGGGATATCTTTCGCTCGGGTTGAGTCTGGTTATTTTGCTGATTGGAACTTTCAGATATTTCCGGTTACGTAAAATTTTGAAAACCTACTATACCGATTCTCCTTCCGAAGAAAATGAAAATTCAGCGAAAGATTTTGCTGAACCATCAAATCCGGCAAAAGGCAGGTAAAACACCTATTCGTATTTCACCTTGAAAATATAAAAAACGACATTCAGGAGAATGTAGGTAAAGATGACAAAGGCCAAACCGAAAGCTTTAAAAACAAGCAGTAAAACCAGGGAAATCGCCAGGAAAAGATAACGGTACCAGTTTTCTTTCAGCGCCAGCGATTTAAACTTCAGGGTAAACATGGGTAGGTTAATCACCATTATTCCGGCCATAAAAATGCCCAGGATTACCAGGTTTTTGGTTGAATAAGCCTGTTTCATCAGCTCCTGGTAGCCGGGAAATTCGAGCATCAGCCCCAGCGATGCCCACAACAACCCGTTCGACGGGATAGGCAAACCACGGAAAAAGGGTTCGTGGCTGGGATTGGTATTAAATTTCGCCAGCCGGATGGCGCCGAATACCGGGAGTAAAAAGGCGGAGAACAAGATAAGCCACTCGTACCACTGCGCTGATATTTCATAAATTGGCTGGTTTTTGCCGAAAAGAGAAAATTCGAGCAGTGTAAACAGAATCGCTCCAGGTGCCAGTCCGAATGAGACCACATCGGCCAGCGAATCGAGCTCTTTTCCTATTTCAGAATAGGCTTTTAACAGCCGCGCGGCAAAACCGTCGAGAAAATCCAAAACCGCCGCAAGACAGATAAACAACCCGGCCCAGATGAGGTGTCCGTCGATGGCGAAAAACAGCGCCAGCGTTCCGGAAACCAGATTCAGAGAGGTAATAAAATTGGGTATATTTTTTATGAAGTTCTTTTTCATTTCCTTTTAAAAGGTTGCGATGATGGTTTTTCCGCCTACGGATTTCTGATAGAGGGTAACGTTCACTTTCGCATTGGAGGGAAGAAAAACATCGACCCGCGAACCAAAACGGATAAAACCGTATTCCTGACCCTGTCCGATTCGGTCGCCCGGTTGTTTGTAGTTGGCAATCCGACGTGCAACAGCGCCTGCAATTTGCCTCGCCATAATTTTGGTGCCGTTTTTCATCCTGAAAACGGTGGAGCACCGTTCGTTTTCTTCGGATGACTTGGCAATAAAAGCAGGATAAAAATGCCCGGGTTTATGATGTACATAAACAATTTCCCCGGCAACCGGCGCCCTGTTTTGGTGGACGTTCAGCGGCGACATAAAAATGGACACCTGGATACGTTCATCCTGAAAATATTCTTTTTCGAAAACCGGCTCAATGGCTACAATTTCACCGTCGGCAGGTGCAAGGACATGGTTTTCGTTGATTTCGATTTCGCGTTCCGGAACCCTGAAAAAAAAGACAATTAACCCAGCCAGCACCAGCGATGCAGCTATCAGGATATAAAAAATAAGGTAATCACTTAGAAAAAAATAGAAAAGAGCATCCAGTATGGCCAAAAAGAAAAAAGCCACGGGGATTATTTTTAGTCCTTCTTTGTGAATTGTCATCGTTTAAATATTTCCCGCCAAAATTAACCAAATAAAAACAACAGGGATCGCAAAAAGTAAACTATCGAAACGATCGAGAAAACCACCGTGCCCTGGCAAGATGTTCCCCGAATCCTTGATGTTTAATTCGCGTTTGATTTTCGATTCGAAAATATCGCCAAAGGTTCCGAATACAACTGCTAAGAGAGCAACAATCATCCAACTCAGCATGGAAAGCGACTGAAAAATCACTGCATTCAAAATTCCCATAACCATGGCGAAAACTGTTCCGGCGATAAACCCTTCCCACGATTTTTTGGGTGAAATGGTTTTACACATTTTATGTTTTCCGAATTTTGTTCCGAAAAGATAGGCCATGGAATCGTACATCCAAACGATAAAAAATACACCAGCCAGAATCCACGGATGAAATGAAGTGTTGGTAGGAAACCCCGGGAATACGATAAAATTCAGCAAGCTAAAGGGAATGGCGATATAAACAAAGCCCAAAAGTGTAAGTGCGCTGTTTTGTAACGCGCCGTTTTGGTTACGCAGCACTTCAAAAAGAAATAAAAAAATGAGCATAGGAATAAACAGGAGACACAGTTGCGCCGGTATAAAACCATTGACAATGGCTGCGCAAGTGGCAAACAATAAAATGCCCAGAGTCAGCCCGACTGTTTTTTGCGGCGAGAATCCCGCTTTTTCTATGAGCCGGTAAAACTCCAGTTGGGTAAAAAACAACAAAGCGCCAAATATCAGAATAAAACTTACAGGATGAAAAATGGTGCCGCCGAGAAGAACCGCCACAAAAACTATCCCTGTCAGCGATCGTTTTTGCAGATTATTCACTGTTTCAGGTTTTTCAACAGTTCAATCGCACGCAATTCGTCGGCTTCAGCTACATAAACCCGGTATTCGCCAAAAACTTTATACACCGTGTCCTGCTGGTCAATCACCACTACCCTGATCCCTTCGTTTTCCAGTATTTCCTTTGCCATTTCAGCTTTGTACTCATGTGCGGTCATATAGACCTCTTTCCAATCTTTTTCCATTCTGCAAAGGTAAAAGAAAATGGCAAATCAGTACAAACAGACATGTAGTTCGCGTGGGCCGTGGGCACCCAGCACCAGCGTTTTCTCGATGTCGGCGGTGCGGCTTGGGCCGGTTATCAGTGTTATTTGCGACGGCAGGTTGTTCCCGTATTTTTTCTGAAT
>CAYWBV010000090.1:0-9131 GCA_964455785.1 uncultured Maribellus sp. | reverse complement strand
TTTTCAAAAAGTTCTTTTTCGGTATCAAACAAATGAACGCTCCCGTTTACCATTTCCAGGTTCTTTTTAAAAGCCGCATCAAGCGGCCCTTCAATGGAGTGGTAAACGGGAGCATCGAAATCGGGTCTTTTTTCAGGAACAGTTGCTTTCGTTTTCCTGAGTTTTTCCAGAATTTCTTCGCGGGCCGTTTTCATATTATGCCGGGATTGCCTTGTTTTCCGAACCTTCCGTCGTTATTTCCGGCTTTTTGTTATTGTTGTTTAGCTCTTCTTTTTTGGAATCCCAGGGGCGTTTCCCAAAAATGTTTTCCAGGTCTTCGCTGAAAATTACCTCTCTTTCCAAAAGTAAACCTGCCAGTTTTGCGTGTCCTTCGCTGTTTTCTTTCAGAATTTTTAAAGCCCTAACATATTGTCCGTCGATGATAACTTTTACTTCCTCGTCAATTAGTTCGGCAGTCTTTTCACTGTAAGGTTTGGTGAACGAGTAATCCGACTGTCCTGAAGAGTCATAGTAGCTTACATTTCCTACTTTCTCGCTCATCCCGAAGATACTCACCATCGCGTAAGCCTGTTTGGTAATCTTCTCCAGGTCGTTTTGTGCACCCGAAGAAATTTTATGAAACACCAACTGCTCAGCGGCCCTTCCGCCCAGCGCCGAACACATTTCGTCGAGCAACTGTTCTTTGGTGGTTATCGACCGCTCTTCGGGCAAATACCAGGCAGCGCCCAGCGCTTTGCCACGCGGCACAATGGTCACCTTCACCAGCGGGTGGGCATGTTCGAGCAGCCAGCTAATGGTAGCATGACCGGCCTCGTGGTATGCGATGGTTTTCTTTTCGTCCTGAGAAATTATTTTATTTTTCTTTTCCAATCCGCCGACAATCCGGTCAACGGCATCGAGGAAATCCTGTTTTCCAACGGATTCACGCCCCCGGCGCGCTGCAATCAATGCCGCTTCGTTACAAACATTGGCAATATCGGCACCCGAGAATCCCGGGGTTTGTTTGGCAAGGAAATCCACTTTCAGTTGCTCATCCAGTTTTAGAGGACGCAGGTGGACGTTGAAAATTTCAGCCCGTTCATTCATGTCGGGCAGTTCCACATGGATTTGCCTGTCAAAACGTCCGGCGCGCATCAAAGCCCTGTCGAGAATATCGGCGCGGTTGGTGGCAGCAAGGATAATTACGCCGCTGTTGGTGTCGAACCCGTCCATTTCGGTGAGGAGCTGGTTCAGCGTATTTTCACGTTCGTCGTTTGATCCGAAGTTGGGATTCCGGCCACGGGCCCGGCCAATGGCATCAATTTCATCGATAAAAACGATACATGGCGCTTTTTCTTTGGCCTGTTTAAAAAGGTCGCGCACACGCGAAGCGCCCACACCGACAAACATTTCCACAAAATCAGAACCCGACATCGAGAAAAACGGAACATTGGCTTCGCCGGCAACCGCTTTTGCCAGCAAGGTTTTACCGGTTCCCGGGGGGCCAACCAACAAAGCGCCCTTCGGAATTTTACCACCGAGCTTTGTATATTTTGCGGGGCTTTTCAGAAACTCCACGATTTCCTCTACTTCCTGTTTGGCTTCTGCCAGCCCGGCTACATCTTTAAAATTGGTAGAAACTTTTTGATCTTTATCGAATATTTTCGCCTGCGACTTGCCAACATTAAAGATACCGCCAGCGCCACCTCCGGCGCCCCGGCTCATCCTCCTGAAAATCCACCACCAAAGCAGGATAATCAACACAAACGGGCCAATGGTCCAGAGAATTTCTCCGGCCCAGTTTCTTTCTTCCTTATATTCCGGGAGAACTTCGCTTCCAGTACCTTCCTGGGCTTCGCGCAGGTTTCGTTCAAATGTTTCTACCGACCCGATGTTAAAGGTAAAATGTGGCCCGGTTTCAGCCGGTTTTGAGAAATTACCGCTAAACTCCTGTTCGTATTTGTTTAACCGGTCTTTTTTGATGTAAATATTGGCCTTCTTGTCATTCACCACCACTATTTTTTCTACATCCCCGTTTCCGAGCATGGTCGATTTTACCTTGCTCCAGTTGGTTTCTACCGGGCCGCGCGAATTACTGATGTAGAACTGGACGACGATAAATACAATAGCAATAACCCCATAAATCCAGTAAGCATTAAATTTAGGGCCCTTCCCATCATTTTTTTTGCCCGTATTAAATGGGTCGAATGGGTTGTTTTGTTTGTTCTGGGTACTTTTATTGTTGTCTTCTGTCATAGTATTATTCTAATTTTCTGCTTCAATTTTTGTTAACGTGGCATCAGCCCACAGCCCTTCGAGATTATAAAAATCTCTCGCTGTTTTTTGAAAAACATGTACCATAATGTCGCCATAATCCAGTAAAATCCACAGGGAATTTTTATACCCATCAGTGTGCCAGACTTTTGTTCCTGTAAATTCTTCTACTGTTTCTTCCACCGAATGGGCAAGAGCATCAACCTGCGTCGATGAGTTCCCGTGGCAAATAATAAACCAGCTACATTCGGTATGATGTATTGTATTTAAGTCAATGAGCGTAATATCGTTTCCTTTAATCCTTTTTATTCCCTCCAGAATTGCTTCAATGGTCTTATCTGTTTCTGCTTCTTTACTGTACATATATTTTTATTATCCTTACAAAGATAATCTTTTTGCTTTATAACCTTTTTTAGAATTTTCTATTTCACCCTTTTGAAATACCATGTAACGTTCTGTTTTTTACTTTTGATGAATAATTAAACCCAGTAGAATTAAAATGGTTTATTACAATTCGCCAATAAATATGAAAACAGCCGGCAAAAATTTTATCGTTTTACAGGAGGTTGACTCTACCAACAACTATGCCAAGCAACTTATTGTGTCGAAAGCGGCAGAAGAGGGTACTGTCGTTTTGGCATACCATCAGAAACAAGGCAGGGGACAGATGGGAAACCGGTGGGAAAGTGAAAAAGACAAAAACCTTACGTTTAGTATTATTCTGTATCCTGATTTTCTCTCCGCGGCCGACCAGTTTTTCTTATCGGAAGTTATTTCGCTGGGGATTTTTGATTTTATTTCGTCGCAGGTGGATGGCGTTACCATAAAATGGCCCAATGATATGTATGTTGGCAACAAAAAAATTGCCGGGATACTGATTGAAAACTCAATTATGGGAAATTCGCTTTTCTCGTCGGTCGCCGGTATTGGAATCAATGTTAACCAGAATGTTTTTTTGAGCGGCGCCCCAAATCCGGTTTCGTTAAAACAACTGACCGGGAAAACTTATATTTTGGAAGAACTGGCGGGAAAAGTTACCGATAGTATTTTTTTGTGGTATAAAAAACTGAGGAGCGGACAGTCGGAAGTCATCAATACAACCTATATTTCACATCTTTTCAGAAGGGGTCAATGGTCGGCTTTTAGGGAGCAAAACCGGACATTCGAAGCGAGAATCGCAGGGATTGGAGAATTTGGCCAGCTTTTAATTGAAGATCGTTCCGGTAAAATTACCGGTTATATGTTCAAAGAGGTTGAGTTTGTAATCTGACAGGAGCCTGCAGTTTGTGGCTGCCCCGCCCGGATGAAACGGGTCGGATAGAGTTGTCGCGGTGGTCAGAATTATCATTGTGGTCAAGGCTCTGACTTCAAAACCCTTCAAACCTTTCAAACCCTTTCAAACCCTTTCAAACACAAACAACCAGCCATTTCTTCCTGAAAATTACCCCGTTTTTCCACAACTTTGGGTGAATTTTACCGTGAATTTGACCCGTTCTTCCACAACTTTGGGCCAGTTCTTCCAGAGGTTTGACCCCTTCTTCCAATACATTTTGTCAATTTTACCAGGGGTCTGACCCATCTTTCCAGGGGTTTGAGTGCGTTCTTCCAGGGGTTTGACCTACCTTTCCTGAACATTTTGTCAGTTTTTTCTGAAAAATCAAGCGCTTTTTTTCAACCTTTTTTCAGGCTTCGGGCTGTTAATTGATCCCTTTCTCCTTCGCGTTCTTTGCGGTTGTTTTTTTTTACCACAACCTGTCCCGATATTTTATCATCGGGAGAGAACACAGAGGAAACACCACTTGTCCCGATATTTTTTATCGGGAGAGAACCACAGAGTTTTTTTTCTCCTTTTTTTCGTCTTCCACTGACCACTGTGACTGCGACTGACAGCCGGTTTATTCGCCTTTTTCGATAATTTTCCCCGAAATTTTTTCTTTCAGAATGATCTTCTTACGGCCGTCGGGCAGAAGTTCTTCCTTGACAAGCCAGTGCGCGGCATCGTACTCCACAAATGCCGACAACGGTTCCACCTCGTTCAGCCCGCGCCAGTCGTTCAGCAGCACCGGTTCCCATTTTTTGGTTTTAACCGAACAGTAACAGGCATCCATCACGGCATTCACTACGTAACCGTCGTAAAAATCCTCGGTAGGTTTCCGTCCCGCTTCGATGGCGTCGAACATATCAGCAAACATGTGGTTGTACCCCAGTTCGTGTACCTCGTCGCCCACCGGGAAAAGCCAGCCGGTATCGGACTCGGCCTTTTCGGCCACATATCCTTTTTTCCCCGGCGCCGAAAACATTTCGAACCCGGTGCGCAAAAAGCTGTCGATACGAATGGAACCGTCAACCCCGGCCACTTCGTCTTTTAGTTCCATTCCGCCGCGGAAACACCAGCTCACCTCAAACTGGCCGATAGCGCCGTTTTGAAACCGCACCAGCCCGATGGCATGGTCCTCGGCGTCAATGGGTTTCACCTGCGTGTCGGCCCAGCAAACCACCTCCACCGGGCGGATGTTTTTGCCGATAAAACTGCGGCCGATTTCAATACAGTGGCACCCCAAATCGACAATAGCGCCGCCGCCCGACTTTGCAGGATCCCAAAACCAGTCGCTGTGCGGGCCGGGATGCGCCTCGCGCGAACGTACCCAAAGCACCTTGCCGACAGCGCCATTTTCGATCGAGGCGTGCGCTTTCAGATGTTTGGGCGTATAAACCAAATCTTCGAGATAACCGTGAAAAACACCTGCCTGTTCCACTTTCTGAAGGATTTCCCAGGCTTCTGCTGCATTTCGCGCCAGGGGTTTGGTGCAAAGTACAGCTTTGCCGGCGTCGGCAGCGGCAAAAATGGCCTCTTTGTGTTTATCGTTCGGAAGACCCACTACTACCACATCGATTTCGGGGTCGGTAACGGCTTCGTGTAAATTTGTAGTCCACTTCGGGATGTTGTTCTCGGCGGCAAACCGGGCGCCGCGTTCGCCTGAGCGCGAATAAACGACGGCAACTTTGTCGCGGCTGCGTAACCCGTGCAGCGAAAGGGTGTAAAACGTACCGATGAGTCCGGTACCTAACAAAGCTATTTTCATAATGCAGATGTATTGATTTCGTTTGGCTAAAGTTATCAATTGAAATGATTTGCCGGAATTAAACGGAAAAGAAATCGGGGCGAAAGACTTGTTTTTTTTGATTTTACGACAAAGGAACTCGGATTGAGTTTCAGGCTATTTGATTTTATCCGAAACCCTGTTGATAATTTTGTTCAGCGCAGGAATTTTATACAGTCTCGAGAATAAACTTTGTTTTCCGAAGTGCAACAGGATGTTGCGGATATAGATAAAAAGGCCGAGGCTGTGTGCAGCAAACAGCACCGGGTCGAGGCGGTAGATGGCATAGGTAAAAATCATCAGCGAGCCTATCAGGCTGATAATCCAGAACCCGAGGGGAAGTACCGAATCTTTCCGGGTTTCGGAATAAATCCACTGATAAACAAAGCGGAAGGTAAAAATAACCTGGCCTGCCGTTCCCCAAATCATCAGCCAAAAAGAAATATCTTCGTTCTTTAGGATGGTGCTGAAATTATAGGAGTCGGAAAAAGCGAACCACAACAAAATGGCGACAGGCATCACGATAAACAGTCCACGTGAAACGAGGTGCATTTTATTCCACACATTTTTAAGCTGAAGGTTGCGGATGTAAATGGCGTAAACAATCAACTGCCCGAGAACAATAGCAAAATCGTTTCTGAAAATGCCGTAAACAAGCATCAGGTTGGAAGCCACCAGGCTGATTTGCCAGAAAATGGCGGGCGAAATTACCTCACCTTCCTGTTCCGATTTAAACCATTGGGCGATGGTACGGGTAAAAAACAACACCTGGGCAAAAAATCCCAGGCCATAAACCAGATAGACATTCATCCTTTTAAAATAAGGGGGCAAATATAACACAAACCTTCCATGTTTTGAAGTGAGTGAAGATTAAGAAATTACAATTTCTCCAATTTGGTAAGGGTTTGGCGCGCCGCGTTTTGCTGCGCCTCCTTTTTTGATGTCCCAATACCCTTCCCTACCTCGTTGTTGTCGATTTCCACAGTTGCCACAAACTTGGGTTGTTTCGATTTGTCCACCGGTTCTTCTACGGTTTCGAACCTGATCTCCTTTTTATTCTTTTGGCTCCATTCAATCAACTGGCTTTTGAAATTGGTATCGTTCTGTTCAATTTCGTTAAGATTGACAAACTGCGAAAGAATCCTTTTGGTAACAAAATATTTAGCGGTTTTGTAATCCTTGTCGAGATAAATGGCGCCGATAAGCGCTTCGAGGGCGTCGCCGTAGATGTGGCTTTTATCGATGTTTTTGGTCGTATTCGAATCGATAAAAACATTAAGCCCCATTTCGAAGGTTAATTTGGTCAGAAAGGTCCGGTTCACCAGTTTCGACCGTGTTTTGGTCAGAAAACCTTCATCCTCTTGTGGAAACCGGTTGTAAAGGAAATCGGCGATAATGGCCCCGAGAATGGCGTCGCCAAGATATTCGAGCCGCTCGTTGTTGACAAAATTCCCCTGCGAATCGGTGGTAGAAGCCGATTTATGAACAAAAGCGAGATCGTATAATTTCAGGTTACCGGGATAAAATCCGAGAACATCTCTCAAAAAGAAGTAAAACTCTTTCCGAGATGACGAAAAGAGTTTTACGCGTTGTACTATTTTTCTAATCACAGTCCTTATAGTTTTTTGAAAACTACAGTTGCGTTATGTCCACCAAATCCAAATGTATTACTGATGGCCACATTTACCTCTCTTTTTTTGGCAACATTGAACGTAAAGTCCAGATTGTTGTCAACTTCGGGATCGTCGGTAAAGTGGTTGATGGTTGGAGGAACAATGCTGTTGATAATGGCCAGGATACTGGCCAGCCCTTCCACGGCTCCGGCGGCACCGAGGAGGTGCCCGGTCATCGATTTGGTGGAACTGATGGAAAGTTTATACGCGTGTTCCCCAAATGTTTTAAGGATTGCTTTTGATTCTGCAATGTCGCCGAGCGGAGTTGCTGTCCCGTGAACGTTAATATAGTCCACATCTTCCGGTTTCAGTCCCGCATCTTCCAAAGCCCACTTCATTACGAGGTTTGCGCCCCGGCCGTCGGGATCGGGAGCGGTCATGTGATAAGCATCGGCCGACATACCACCGCCAATCATTTCAGCATAAATTTTAGCCCCTCTTTTAACCGCGCTTTCGTAATCTTCGAAAACAAACGCTGCCGATCCTTCGCCGATAACAAAACCGTCTCTGTCTTTATCGAACGGACGGGAAGCTGTTTTCGGATCGTCGTTCCGGGTTGACATAGCCCTCATCGAATTGAATCCGGCAACCCCTGCTTCGTTAACCGCTGCTTCAGAACCACCAGTTATCACTATATCCACTTTCCTCAGCCGTATCAAATTAAACGCTTCGATCATGGCATGAGAAGCGGAAGCGCAGGCAGAAACCGTCGTAAAGTTTGGCCCCCTGAAACCGTATTTGATGGAAACTAATCCTCCGGCAATGTTGGCAATCATTTTGGGAATAAAGAACGGTGAAAATCTTGGCATTTCTTCTTTGAAACTTCTTACCTCTTCAAAAAAGGTTTGAAGCCCGCCAATTCCGGCGCCCCAAATTACACCAACCCTGTCGTGGTCAACCTGTTCAAGGTCCAGCCCCGAGTCTTTCACTGCCTGATCGGTGCTTGCAAATGCGTACTGTGTATATAAGTCGTATTTGCGTGCATCTTTTCGATCCATATAAACTTCCGGATCGAAGTTTTTTACCTCACAGGCAAATTGGGTTTTGTGTTTCGAAGCATCGAATTTAGTAATAGGCCCAGCCCCGCTGACCCCGCTTTTTAAATTCTCCCAAAATTCTGCAACGCTATTCCCCAAAGGATTAACGGTTCCAATTCCAGTTATAACTACCCGCCTGAATTCCATAAGTGATAGTTCCGGATATAATTACTTAATAGCTTCTTCGATGTGTGCAATAGCTTCTCCCACCGTTGAAATTTTTTCCGCCTGGTCGTCTGGAATTGCAAGATCGAACTCCTTTTCGAATTCCATAATCAGCTCAACAGTATCCAGTGAATCTGCACCCAAATCATTGGTGAAAGATGCTTCGTTGGTTACTTCACTTTCATCAACGCCCAATTTATCAACGATAATTGCTTTTACTTTTGTTGCAACGTCAGACATAATTCTAATTTTTGATTAATACTAATTTTGTTTTTTTATAATTCGGTGCAAAGTAATAAATTTACGGTTTATATATCAAAGAAAAATCTGAAAAAAAAATATAAACAAGGTGAAAGAAATCACATGCAAGCTCCTTGATTTGAATAAATTAGTCAAAAGTTCTGTATATTAATTGAATATAAAATGAATGTTAAGAAGATTGCTCTTTTTGCCTCCGGAAATGGCACAAACGCTCAAAACATAATCGAGTATTTCACTGACAGAGAACACATTAAAATCGATTCTCTTTGGTCGAACAACCCTCATGCGCTGGCATTGTCGAAAGCCGAAAAACGCGATATAAAAACGTTTGTTTTTAATCGCGAACAATTTTATACCACTGGCGAGGTCGTTGAAAACCTGGAAAAAAGAAAAATCGATTTGATTGTACTGGCCGGTTTTTTATGGCTTATTCCTGAAAAACTGATTGAAAAATTTACCATTATCAATATTCACCCTGCCTTGCTGCCCAAATACGGAGGGAAGGGAATGTACGGAATGAATGTTCACAATACTGTTGTTAAAAACGGCGAAGTTGAATCCGGGATTTCGATTCACTTTGTAAATAAAGAATATGATTCAGGGAAACTGATATTCCAGGCAAAGTGCCCGGTTTTTCCAAC
>CAYWBV010000089.1:4840-13338 GCA_964455785.1 uncultured Maribellus sp. | reverse complement strand
TTAGGCAACCATAATGTAAATCTACAAAGCCCGTCCACACGTTTTCCCGAAAAATACAAACTTACAAAGCCCTCAAATTGGCAAAGGCAGGGGTGAAAACGGGTTTTGAAAAGGGTGGGATGGAATACCGCTGGATATTGCGGGGAGCGACTGCGGCCGCCGGACAAAATGACAAAAAAAAGCCGCTGCAAAAACAATTGCAACGGCTTTTTATATATCGAAATGGTTTTTATACTTCCGTTTTCGAAAAATCCATCGCCGACAACCTTTTGTAAGAGTTGTAGCGCCATTTTGCATTTTCTTCGGCTGAAGCAAACAGTTCGTCGGCCACTGCCGGGAACGATTTTTTCAGCGAGGTGTAGCGGACTTCACCGTTCAGGAATTCCTGGAATTTGCTCCATTCAGGCTCTTTCGAATCGAGCTGGAACGGATTTTTTCCTTCGTTTTCCAGCAGCGGGTTGTAACGGAACAGGTGCCAGTAGCCCGATTCAACTGCCTTTTTCTCTTCTTCCTGGGTGCGTCCCATACTTGCCCTCAGCCCGTGGTTGATACAAGGCGCGTAGGCAATAATAATCGACGGGCCGGGATAAGCTTCGGCTTCTTTTACCGCTTTCAGGTATTGCGTTTGGTTGGCGCCCATAGCCACCTGTGCAACGTAAACATAACCGTACGACATCATCATTGCGCCGAGATCTTTTTTGCGGATACGTTTGCCCGATGCGGCAAATTTGGCAACTGCGCCCACCGGTGTCGATTTCGACGACTGTCCGCCGGTGTTGGAATATACCTCGGTGTCGAGCACCAGGATATTGATGTCCTGACCGCTGGCCATTACATGGTCCAAACCGCCGTACCCGATGTCGTAAGCCCATCCGTCGCCGCCAAATACCCAAATCGATTTTTTGACGAGGTACTGCTGCAAGCCGGCAATCTCTTTGGCGTAGCTGCTGTTGCTTTGGGCAATGGCCGTTTTCACTTTTTCCGAAGCTTTTACCGAACCTTCGGCATTGTTGCGGTTGGCAAGCCATTCGGCATAGGCTTCTTTTTCGGCGTCGGAAGCTCCGTTGTTCATGGCGCCTTCCATAATGACGGCAATCCGGTCGCGTTGCGCCTGTACGCCTTCGGCAAACCCAAACCCGTATTCTGCATTGTCTTCGAACAGCGAATTGGCCCATGCCGGTCCGTGTCCGGTTTCTTTATTTTTGCAATAGGGAGTGGAGGGAGCCGAACCTCCGTAAATAGATGAACACCCGGTGGCGTTGGCAACCATCATTCGTTCGCCAAACAACTGGGTGATGAGTTTGATATAGGGAGTTTCGCCGCAACCTGCACAGGCGCCCGAGAATTCGAACAACGGTTGTGCAAACTGCGAGTTTTTCACCGACTGGAATTTATCGACTACTTTTTCTTTAACGGTAACATTTTGATCCATATAATTCCAGCGTGCGATTTCCGCCTGCTGGGTTCCCAGCGGTTTCATTTCGAGCGCTTTGGTTTTGGAAGGACAAACATCGGCACAGTTACCGCAGCCGGTACAGTCGAGTACGCTCACCTGGATACGGAAATTCAACCCGGCAAATGTTTTGGCAGGTGTGGCTACCCTTACTTCGGTTCCTGCCGGCGCTGCTTCGGTTTCCTGTTCGGTTAAAAGGAACGGGCGAATGGCGGCGTGAGGACAAACGTAGGCGCACTGGTTACACTGGATACAGTTTTCAGCCTGCCATTCAGGAACGTTCACTGCGATACCGCGTTTTTCGTAAGCGGCGGTTCCCATCGGGAAAGTTCCGTCTTCGTAACCGGCAAAAGTGGAAACCGGAAGATCGTCGCCCCGTTGTCCGTTAATGGTATCCACAACTTTTACAATGTATTCCGGACGATCGGTTTGTCCGTTGTCGTCTGCTGTTTTTATACTTTTCCATTCTTCGGGAACTTCAACTTTTACTACGTTTTTACCTCCGGCATCCACGGCAGAAAAGTTCATATTCACAATTTGTTCCCCTTTTTTGCCATAGGATTTTACGATGGCTTTTTTCATCTCGTCAACCGCCAGTTCATAAGGAATTACACCGGTAATTTTGAAGAAAGCGGATTGCATGATGGTATTGGTGCGGGTTCCCAAACCGAGTTCTTCGCCCAGTTTTGTACCGTTAATGATATAAAATTGGATGTTGTTGTCGGCCATGTACTTTTTCATGGTATTGGGAAGGCGGTTTTTGGTTTCTTCCTCGTCCCAAATGGAGTTGAGCAGGAACGAACCTCCCTTTTTCAACCCTTTCAACACGTCGTACATGTTGATGTAGGCCGGAACATGACAGGCCACAAAGTCGGGCGTGGTGACAAAGTAGGTCGAACGGATTTGTTTACTTCCGAAACGCAGGTGCGAACAGGTAAAACCACCCGATTTTTTTGAATCGTACTGAAAATAACCCTGGCAGTATTTATCGGTTGCATCGCCGATGATTTTGATTGAATTTTTATTGGCGCCCACAGTTCCGTCGGAACCCAAACCGTAAAATTTAGCCTGGTAAGTACCGGTTGGGGTAATGTCGATTTCTTCTTTTAACGGAAGCGATTTGAATGTAACGTCATCCACAATCCCGATGGTAAAATCGCTTTTGGGTTCGTTTCTTTCCAGGTTTTCATAAACCGAAAGGATTTGAGAAGGGGTAGTATCTTTCGAACCCAGACCGTAACGGCCACCCACAATTACCGGGGCGTTTTCTTTTCCGTAAAAATGCGATCTGATGTCTAAGTAGAGCGGTTCGCCGGCTGCACCCGGTTCTTTGGCGCGGTCGAGAACAGCAATTCTTTTTACGGTTTTCGGAAGTGCATCCATAAAATATTTAGCCGAGAACGGGCGGAACAGGTGAACAGCCACCAATCCTACTTTTTTGCCCTGGGCTGTTAAATAATCGATGGTTTCGCGGATGGTTTCGGTTACCGAACCCATGGCAACGATGATGTTTTCAGCTTCCGGGTCGCCGTAATAGGTAAACGGGTGGTATTCCCTTCCGGTGATTTTGCTGATTTCGTCCATGTACCCCGCAACAATTTCGGGAACGGCATCATAAAACCGGTTGGACGATTCTTTGGCCTGGAAGAAGATATCCGGGTTCTGGGCGGTTCCGCGGGTTACCGGATTTTCGGGGTTGAGTGCACGGTTGCGGAATTCCTGTAACGCATTCTGATCAATCAGCGGAACGATATCTTCCATTGTTATGGCTTCGATTTTCTGGATTTCGTGTGAAGTCCTGAACCCATCGAAAAAAGAAACAAAAGGTATCCTCGATTTCAGGGTAGCCAGGTGGGCAACGCCAGCCAAATCCATTTCTTCCTGCACTGAACCGGCGCCAAGCATGGCGAAACCCGTCTGGCGGGCTGCGTAAATATCGCTGTGGTCGCCAAAAATGGAAAGTGCATGGCCGGCCAGGGCCCGTGCACTGACATGGAATACTGTTGGCAGTAATTCACCTGCAATTTTATACAGACTTGGGATCATCAGCAAAAGCCCCTGCGAAGCGGTGTAGGTGGTAGTGAGCGCTCCCGATTGCAGGGCGCCGTGTACCGCACCGGCTGCGCCCCCTTCGCTTTGCATTTCTGCCAAACGTACAGGGCGGCCAAACATATTCTTTTTGCCGGATGCAGCCCATTCGTCAACATATTCGGCCATGGTTGACGAGGGCGTTATCGGGTAGATACATGCCACTTCGCTGAACATGTAACTCATATATGCAGCCGCATAGTTTCCGTCACATGTGATGAATTTTTTTTGTTTTGCCATCTTTAAAGTTGATTTATTTTATTAACTATAATTTTTTTGATAATCAAAGCATTAATACAGAAAGCCGAAAAGCCACAACGGTATTTTTTTCCCTTCGCCCACTTCAATTACATCGGCGGCGGCGTAAATATCGGCCGTTGGTTCGGTTTTTCTCCCCCCCACAAAAAAGTGGTATTTTTCGTTAACCCAGAAATCGGAAACCGGCGAACTTTTAAGTTGTGCCTTATACCCAACCTGGTTGTAAAAGAACGTATGCCTCAAATTGACATTGTCGGTGTTGCCGGGTGCAATTGCATATAACAAATTGGTATTGTGCATATATACTTTATCCGGCTTTTTCATTTGGTCGTCATCGCCGTTGGAGTACAGCAGATGGATGAGTTTTGCATTTTTCAGATAATTCAGGTAATTCATCACGGTTGCCCGGGATGTTTCAACGGAAGCAGCCAGTTTACTGACATTGGGGGCAAGCGGCGTTTCTGAGGCTATAATCTGCAACAGTTTTCTGAGTTTTGCGAGGTATTTCAGTTCAATCTGGTTGATGTAGGGAACATCGATCTCCAGTGCAAGGTTGATGTTTTTGAGTAAGTTATTGACATAGAAATTGGGGTTGTCCATAAAATAGGGAAAATAACCCTGTTTCAGATAATCGTTAAAATAGGCGAGCGGCCTGGTTTCCGAAACGATTTCCCTTGCAATTTGATGGTGGTTGCTGATGATCTCTTCCAGCGAATAAAACCTGAAATTTTTTCCGGTCTGGAAGTTTAAGTATTCCCTGAATGAAAGCCCTTCGAGATGATAAATTTTTGCAATTCCGCTTAAATCGGGATTACCTTCGGCAATACGGAGAACCGGCGAAGAGGTAAAAATAATTTTTAGATCAGGAATTTCATCTATACATTTTCTCAAATCGGCCGACCATTCCGGGTATTTCTGAATCTGATCCAATATCAGGACTTTTCCGCCCCTTTTGGCAAATTCATCGGCAAACGAGCTGATTTTCCTTTTGGTAAAATAGAAATTGTTCAGGTTAATGTAAAGCGCTGCGTTGTCGTTGGGGTAAGCCTCTTTCAGATAGTCGAGCAAAAAGGTAGTTTTTCCGACACCTCTGAACCCTTTGATGCTTATCAGCCGATGGTCCCAGTTGATGTTGTTTACCAGTTCCCTTTTCAGCGTCGGTTTCGAGCTTTCCAGCAATAACTTGTGGGTATGTTGAAAAAATTCCAATTCTTATAATTTTTAGGCAAAAATACTTCAATTTTTTCTTGTTTTGTAA
The DNA here is from genome assembly GCA_964455785.1 of uncultured Maribellus sp. Lineage (GTDB taxonomy): Bacteria > Bacteroidota > Bacteroidia > Bacteroidales > Prolixibacteraceae > Draconibacterium. The sequence continues at coordinate 8,281 of CAYWBV010000089.1, read as the reverse complement.
TCTGTATATAGCAAAAATAGAAATTAGCTGTAATTTATAACTTGTAAAAATAATACGATTTTGGAAATTGACAATTCGTTAACACGGCTTTCAAACTTTTATTAAGTTTGCCCAAAATTCAGATTTACATGCAAAACAAGCCTGAACTTTTATTGCCGGCCGGAAATACAGAATCATTTTTTGCCTCGCTCGGAGCTGGTGCCAACGCAGTATATCTGGGGCTGGAACAGTTGAATGCCCGTGGCAGGGCCAGTAATTTTACGCGTAACGAGCTTGTTGCTGTTTTAAAAGAAGCCGGAAAAAGAAATGTACGGATTTATGTGACGCTGAATACGGTGGTGAAAAATTCCGAATTGCCCCTATTGCTGGAGTACCTTCATTTTTTGAATATGGCCCGCGTTGACGGAGTTATTGTTCAGGACTGGGGCGTTGTTCACCTGGCCCGGGAATTTTTCCCGGAGTTAAAGATACATGCAAGCACACAGCTTGGCGTACACAACTCAACCGGCATACAATACCTGGCCGAAAAGGGGTTTAGCCGGGTGGTACTTGCGCGCGAACTTACGTTGAACGAACTGAAAGTCATGGTGAAAAAATCGGCGATTGAAACCGAAGTTTTTGTTCACGGCGCATTGTGTTATTCGTTTTCGGGAATGTGCCTTTTTAGCAGTTATCTAGGCGGAAGGGGCGCCAACCGTGGTTTGTGCGCGCAACCTTGCCGGCGGCTTTATCGCACAGGCAACAACGAAAAATATATTTTTAACCTGAAAGACAACCAACTGCTGGAGTACGTTCCACAGTTGGCCGAAATGGGAGTAACCAGCCTGAAAATTGAAGGAAGGCTTAAACCGGGCGAATATACCTGCCGGGTTGGAAAAGCATATCGGGCGGTTTTGGATAATAAAAATAACATGGTTGCTGCCCAACTGGAATTGACAAAAGATTTGGGCAGGAAAAAAACCAGTTATTTTGTGGGGAACGATGTAAAAAACGCTGTTTCGGAAGAGACAGGTACTGGCATTCTGGCGGGCAGGGTGGAAAAAGTGTTGCCGAAAAAGATGCTGGTTTCATCGTCAATCCCCATTGAACCGGGTTTCCGTTTGAGGTGTCATTCTCCGGGAAACGCCGAACCTGTCTTTATTCAGGTGGATCGGGTGGTCAAAGAAGGTGAACTTTTTCGGATATCTACCGGAAATCAGAAGATAGTGGAAACCAGCGCTGTTTATATCGTAAAGCTGAACGATCAGAAATTTCAGAACCGACTGGAAGATAGTGGAGATAATGTATTGAATGCGATTTCGCCGACCTTTAAAAGGTCTATTTTAGCCAGTTTAAAAAAGGCTCCCGGGTTAAAAAAAGGAGAACTTTATTTTCGAATAAATTCCACAGTATGGCTAGAGCGTATCAATTTTAACGAATTGGACGGTTTGTTTCTTTCGTTTCCCAGGGCGGCATGGAACCGGTTTAATCCCGCAGATGAATTTATCCAGGCCAACCGGGAAAAAGTTTTTGTGGAACTGCCAAAATTTATTGCTGAAAAATCCATCGGGTTTTATACTGAGCTGGTAACAAAAATGGTTGAAAACGGCATACAGAATTTTGTCATCGGGCACTTGTCCCAAAAATTGCTGATTCCGGGCAACTGCAGGGTAGTTACCAGCGAAAATGTTTATGCTTTTAACGATGCAACCATTCAGTTTTTGTATGATGAGGGAATTGAAAACTTTGTTTATCCGTTTGAAATGGATTTTGAAACGATGGAATCGCTGGAAAACAAAAACGGAATTGTTCCCGTTTTTTTCTACCCCGAACTTTTTTACTCGCGAATGCCGGTGCAGTTGGGTGAAAGCGGGATTTTTACAGGCGACGGCAGTAAATCAAAATACCGCAGGTTTCGGAGAAATGGGATAACTTCTGTGGTCCCCGACCAGCCGGTTTCCATACTTCATCATAAAAACAGGCTGGTAAAAAACGGGTTTCACCGGTTTTTAATTGATGTAAGTTTTGATACTTTTTCGAAAAACCGTTTAAAAACGCTAAAGAGCCGGTTTCTCAAATCAGAACAAATCCAACCTTCCGGTACGTTTAATTTTGTCAAAGGCTTAAAATAGAAAAAGCAGGTTTTTGGCCTGCTTTTTCTGCTATATCGAAAGAATACTATTCACTGTTCATGGAAGCTAAAAATTCTTCAATGGAATTGGTACGCATCAAACGCATTTTCATAAACTCCATTGCTTCGAGCGAGTTCATGTCGCCGAGATAATTGCGAAGGATCCACAATTTACTGAGAAGATGCGGAGCCAGTAATAAATCTTCGCGGCGTGTACTTGATGAAGGAATATCAACTGACGGGAAGATTCGTTTGTTGGAAAGTTTCCTGTCGAGCTGAAGTTCCATGTTGCCGGTACCTTTAAACTCTTCAAAAATAACTTCATCCATTTTCGAACCGGTTTCGGTCAAAGCTGTCGAGATAATGGTCAGCGAACCGCCTTCCTCAATATTTCTGGCGGCGCCGAAGAATCGTTTGGGTTTGTGCAGCGCGTTGGCGTCAACACCACCCGAAAGTACCTTGCCCGAGGCTGGTTGTACGGTATTGTAGGCGCGTGCCAGACGGGTAATTGAATCGAGAAGGATAACCACGTCATGGCCACATTCTACCAAACGTTTGGCTTTTTCCAAAACAATGTTGGCAACGCGGACATGTTTGTCGGCCGGTTCGTCGAAGGTTGACGAAATAACTTCTGCATTTACACTGCGCGCCATGTCGGTAACTTCTTCAGGACGTTCGTCGATGAGCAGCACAATCATATAAACTTCCGGATGGTTTGCCGCAATGGCGTTTGCAATTTCTTTCAACAGAACTGTTTTTCCGGTTTTGGGCTGCGCTACAATTAATCCGCGCTGTCCTTTCCCAATCGGGGCAAACATATCGACAATCCGCGTTGAAAGATTGTCGTGCCCGTTGCCAGTCAGATTGAATTTTTCATTCGGGAAAAGCGGCGTCAAATGGTCGAATGGTACCCGGTCGCGAATATAACCCGGACTTCTTCCATTGATTTCGAGCACTTTGATAAGCGGGAAATATTTTTCGCCTTCTTTGGGAGGACGAATTGTACCTTTTACCGTGTCGCCGGTTTTTAGTCCGAAAAGTTTAATTTGCGACTGCGAAACGTAAATGTCGTCAGGCGAGTTCAGGTAATTGTAGTCCGAAGAACGCAAAAATCCGTAACCATCCGCCAGTATCTCCAAAACCCCCGTGTTGGTAATAATCCCTTCGAATTCGTATGGTTTTGGTTTTTGATTCTCGTTACGGTTATTGTTCTGGTTTCCGTTTTGATTGTTATTCTGGTTATTGTTCTGGTTGTTATTCTGATAGTTGTTTTGAGGCTTCTGTGGTTTCGGCCCTTTATATTCCTGTTTTTTCTGAACGATTTCGTTTTC
>CAYWBV010000089.1:0-4740 GCA_964455785.1 uncultured Maribellus sp. | reverse complement strand
GGAACGAGTTTTTTATTCAATTCTAAAATATCGTACATTGTTTAAACTTAACTTATTATTCCCTATCGATATATTTTTCTTTTTTTTTGATAATTTTTCTGGAACAAAAGACGTGGAGACGAGAATTCCTTGAAATTCGTGTGCAAGTATAGCTAAATACTTACTACAAACCAAAAATATAAATCCTTTTTTGTCAATTTTCTATTTTTATTACCTTCCCTTTATTTTTTGTTTTTACCGATACTATTTTTCAGTTAATCAAATGAAATCATGAGCAAGGAAATGTCAGGAAAGTTTTTTTATATACGGTTGTGAAAGAATAAAGTTCAATGAATTTAAAAACGGATGTTGTACTTCAGTTTCAATCTTGCTGCACTTCGATCCAGAATGAACCGGTTATCTTGTTTGAGAAAGTTGGGATTCCAGACCAGGATAATCTCGTTTCCGGGTTTCAGAATCCATTGAAAACGCGATTGCCAGCCAGCGCTTTTACTGGCATTGTCGTACTGAAAATAGTTGTACAGGGTAATTTCGGGACTAAACAGGATGTTGGCATTAAACTGGTAAATGCTGGCCGTAAAATCTCCTTCAGGAAGTTCGATGTCGTTTCGGGTTACGGTTGCCCCTAAAAACAAGGGTACGGCTACTTTCCAGTTAACTAATAGTTTTATATTATTTCGGCTGCCGTTATAAAAATCTCCAAACCCATAAGTAGCTTCTCCCCAGATATTTCGGGCGCCTTTGGTCAGCAGTTTTATTTCGTTTTGCCACCAGTTATAATTGCCCCGCGGGATAATAAAATTGGCAAAGATGTTAAAATCATTTTCCAGCATTTCGTACTGGTTAATCAACGAATAGCTGATTTGTTCGCCGGAAAGAAATCGGAATCCCAGCGGACTTATTTTAATCTCGCGCGTTTCCAGGTTGTTTGTTTCCAGGTTGGTAAAATAGTCGAATTCACCTCCGAACAGGATTTGCATAATTCCCCATTTGTTCGGGCGTGGCCCGATGGTCAGTTCACCATAGGTTTCCCTTATATTGGAGCGTGGAACGAAACCCATTCCTGCAATAAAATTTTTGCCAATCTGGTGATGCCCCAAACGAGCATATATCAAATCATTCGGATAAACGAACTGGGTTCCCCAGGCGCTGTTTTTTCCTCCGGTATTTTTTGTTTCTGAATGTAATCCGAACAGAAATAGCGAAACATTTTTATTACCCTGAAAAGTGGATGTCGATAATTTTAAATCGGCACCGGTTAACAGGTTCGATTCGTCGCCAAGCGTATTGCCGTGAGTGCCGATAACTCCAACCGACGATTGTTTTCCAAGGTTTCGGGTTGCCCGGGCCACCGAAAAGTTGTTGTTGCCGGTTTCCCTGTCGTCGTTAATGTGCAGCATCCCGATGTTCCAGTCGCCAACCTGGCCGGTGAGTTTTGCGCCGTAATGAATAGGGATCGGGGAGCCATCGTCGTTTAATCCCATCCGGCGCGAGAAAAACGGAATGATTCGGTTTGCAACCGGGCTTTCCCGATCGCTTTCGATACCAAACTGAAAATAATTGGCGCCGTCGAGGAAAAAGTCCCTTTTTTCAGGAAAATGAAGGTTGAACCGCGTCAGGTTAATCTGGCGGTCGTCAACCTCGGTTTCTGCAAAATCGGTGTTAATGGTCAGCGACGATTTTAAACTCGGAGTAATCTGGTAAAACATATCAACGCCCGCCGAAAGTTTTGGGTCGTTTTTTTCCCCCTGGCGGGTATCGAATCCGGTAACGAGGTAGGGCGAAATGTCGAGCCCGATTCCCTGTGTAATGTTTTCAATTCCACCCAAAATGCCGGCATCGGAAACCTGGAATTTCAGGGTATTCAAATTGGCCTCAGGCCAGTAGTCAGTTTCTAATTTGTTGACAATATTCCGGATAAATTTGATTCCCCACTGTTTGCTGTTCTTGTCGAATCCCATGGTTTTGAAAGGAATAGCTATTTCAGCTTCCCAGCCCCAATCGGTAATTTTGGCTTTTCCGGTCCAGAGTCCGTCCCACTCTTTATTCAGAACAGCGCCGTTTTCACTTACGATGGCGTCGCCAATAGAGCCCCGTGGACCAATCTGGAACCAATACCCGTTTCGTCGGTCAAGATAGGTATCCAAAATGATTTGAACACGATCATCATTGCCCAGACTTACATCGCGGGCCATCTCCTTGGCCGTAATTTTTTTTGGGTCGTCCCAGCATTTTACTGCGAAATAAATGTTGTGGTTGTCGTAACAGGTGTAAAATATGGTTTTCTCCGAAACCGGTTTCCCTTCGTTGGGTTCTCGCTGATAAAATTCATCCACAACAAATGCCAGCTCCCAGACTGCTTCATTTACCTTCCCATCGATTACCGGCGGATTATCGATTCGGATGGCTGAAATTGTTTTTTGGGCTGATACATAAAGTGTTGAGAAACTTAATAATGCAGAAATGATTACGATTCGTTTCAATGGTTTAGGTTTAAAAAGTTTGAGGGCCTAAAATAATAAAATTATTATCACCACATTACTATAACACCCGAGATATGCGGCAACAATTTTAGGCACTAAAGCATTGTAAACTTTTTTGCAGTCGGTTTCCGGCCGGCACTACTTGCTTACTTTTACCCTGACGGCAGTGGGGCCACGTTGTCCCATTTCCACTTCGTAGGTAACCAGGTTGCCTTCTTTTATATCTTCGAGGAGGTTGCTGCCGTGTACAAATACATCCTGCTTGGTTATCACATCTTTTATAAAACCAAATCCTTTTGATTCATTAAAAAAGGAAACCACTCCTTTTCTTACAGGATCTTCTTCCACGAACTGGCTCCGGGGAACGCTAACCTCAATATCTTCCAGCTTTATTTCTGTTTTGGCTTGTTCAGGGGGTGTCGATACAATCATGCCGTTTTCATCAACATAGGCAATCATATCGTCAAAATCTGTTTTGGAATCACTGTCCCTTCTGGCCATTCTTTTGGCAGCTTTTTCTTTTCTTTTTTTCTCTTTTTTGTTTCTAACCTCTTTTTTGTTGTACGTTTCCTGCGATCTTCCCATAAATATTTTTTACGTTACTGAATGGATTTCATTTAAAAACTTCGTTAAAATACAATTTTTTATTCTTTTTTGCAGCATTTTTTTGCGCGAGACAATTCCTTCCACTTTTTTTTCAAAAGGATTGTTTAACGTTTACCGCAAAACGATACTTGTTATTTTACCAATTCTACAATTACCGCTTGTTTTCCTTTTGCATTCACCTCGATTTCAAAAGTCACCTCCTGCTTGGGTTTCAAACCTCCAAACGGATTGTACAACCCTTTTTTGTGAACAAAAATTTCTTCACCGGTTTCCGATTCAATAAAACCAAATCCTTTGGTATCGTCATACCATTTTACTTTTCCTTTTGCCATAATATATTAATGTATAAATTATTCAAACTTGCTTAATCAACCGTGTCAAAAAAGGGGCAAAAAACATTTTATCCCCGTGTTGTTTATAAAAACGGGCAGCCCTGATGGGACTGGAGATGTAATTTTGCTTCTGTAAATCCCGGTTATTAAGCGGTAAAAATACGATTTAAAAAGAAAGCATTGAAAAACTAATAGCGGGGGGTATTAGTAAAAAAGCAATAATTCTTAAATCTGAAATTTCGGCAAATGTACTATTTTATTTTGAGTTTTGTAAAACGACTGTTTTTTGGGATAAAAATTCAGATTAAGATAGCATTCACCGCGTTCGTTTTTCACAGATCTTTCTAAAAGCCGAATCATTTTTTGCCGGGATATTGCAAAATGAACGGCTTCACTTGACTTCCGGTTCAATTATATTACTTTTGAAACAAAAAGCTGACATGAAGGACTTAAAACGTTACTATGTATTAAAAGCCGCGCCGGGAGATGTTTACAACGCACTCACCAATAAAAATATGTTGGAAATCTGGACCGGCGAGGAAGCAGAAATGGAACCCACGCCCAATACTGAATTTTCACTTTGGGGAGGTAGTATTTCGGGGCTTAATCTCGAATTTGAGGAAAACGTAAAAATTGTTCAGCAGTGGTACTTCGAGGAGCAGGAAGAACCCTCGTTGGTAACTATTTTGCTTCACCCGCACAAACAAGGGACAAACCTCGAGTTACGGCATACCAACATTCCCGACGAGGCTTTCGAAAATATTTCTGATGGTTGGGACGAAGATTATTTTGGCGCGTTAAACGAACTTTTTATTTAAAAACCATTGATGTTTAAAGTTGAAGAAAAAGTTGTCCGATGAAATCTGCAGAATACTGGATAGAAAGGTTGGAATTGCAAAAACATCCGGAGGGTGGCTGGTTCCGCGAGATCTACCGGTCGGCTGACGTAATCGGCCGAAGCGGGTTGCCGGGAAGTTTTACAGGCGATCGGAATTGTTCGACTTCCATTTACTTTCTTCTCGACGGACGTGACTTTTCTGCGTTTCACCGGATTAAATCCGACGAAATCTGGCATTATTATGACGGTAGTTCAGTGGTAGAAATTTGGATAGCCGCTGATGGAAAAGTTTCGAAACATTTGCTGGGGAAAAATTTTGAAGAAGGAGAGAAATTCCAGGTTGTGGTTCCCAAAAACCAGTGGTTTGCTGCCCGTCTGAAAAACCAGAAAGGTTACGCTCTTGCGGGTTGTACAGTTTCTCCCGGATTTCATTTTGAAGACTTTGAAATGGCAGATAAAAAACTACTCCTTGATTTTCCCA
>CAYWBV010000088.1:5616-13362 GCA_964455785.1 uncultured Maribellus sp. | reverse complement strand
CCAAAGTGGAATTGAAACGGCTAATGAATCGCGGGTTATCAGGGCGTTAATGTACTTCTAATCGGACCAAAGTGGAATTGAAACTTTATCTACTGTCCAGTTATTACTTGATACTGTCAACTTCTAATCGTACCAACGTGGAATTGAAACAATTGGGAGCCTTCGCATTTTTTTTGTCCAGTTTTGCTTCTAATAGTACCAACGTGGAATTGAAACGAACGAGGTTTCGACCGCCTCTTCGATGCTTTAAACTTCTAATCGTACCAACGTGGAATTGAAACATTCCTCTTTGACTCAGAATATCTATTTTTTCAACTTCTAATCGTACCAACGTGGAATAAAAATAAAGATTATCTTCTCAATTATAATCACACTTTTCTTGTACATTCAGAGAATATATTTTTCTGAAAAACCGATTTCCGGCAAGGGAAAAAAAATAAGGCTATCGGATTAAATGGTACTCATTTCAAATTAAGTTGTTATTTTAGGTCTCCTTAAATCATTTCTTATGAAACGAACATGTTTGCTAATAAACACAAACAACAATGAACAAACCACATGTGAGTTCCATCGGGTGAAAATGTGGATAAAAGAGAAAAAGTATAACCGACAACTAATCAGTAACTTTAATAATTTGTACAGATGAAACAGGTATTTATCTACTTTATCATCATCACCGCGGCCATTTTTGGCGCCTTCTTTTTATATACCAAATGGATGCCAAAGCAAAAGGTTTCAGCCACCAGTGTCACCCCAAAGCCCAACATTATTCTTATTCTCGGCGACGACATTGGTTATTCTGATATCGGTCCGTTTGGCTCCGAAATAGAAACGCCCAGTCTGGATCGGCTGGCTGACGAAGGAATCCGCTTTTCCAACTTTTATAACATGTCGAAATGCGAACCGTCTCGTTCATCATTGTTTACTGGTTTGTACGAAGGCGGAAAAAACTCGGTCAATTTTGCGCAAATCCTGAAAAATGAAGGTTATTATGTAATTCATTCAGGAAAAGAACACTGGATGAAATGGGCGCCACAGCATGTTTTTGCCAAAAATGTATTTGATCAATCGCTTACTTTCGAAGCAATGAATGAATTTTTCGAACCTCCTTCCGGCAAGTTTACACGCCCATTTATTCTGAATGGTGACACCGTAACCAATATCGACCAGATTTATTTTAAAAAAAAGCCGTTTTTTAAAACCGATGCGTTAACCGACAATGCGTTACGCTGGATGGAAGAACCGGTAAAAAAAGGTCAGCCGTTTTTCCTGTTTTTAGGTTACGGAGCCGCCCACTATCCGCTCCAGGCCAGGCCGGAAGATATTACAAAGTATCGCGGAACTTACAGGAAAGGCTGGGACAAAATCAGGGAAGAACGGATGGAACGACTGAAAAACTCAGGATTAATCCCAACCACAGCCCAACTTAGTCCACCCAGCGCCAACATCAACAAATTCAGAGGACATCCCAAAGGAAATGAAAAAATCAGGGAAAAAATTCCGCTGTACCGCCCATGGGAATCTTTGGATGAAGCAGAAAAAGATGAACTTAACCTGGAAATGGCGGTTTACGCAGCCATGATCGACCGGATGGACCAGAACATTGGCCGGGTGCTGGAATATCTCGATAAAAAGGGAATTGCAGAGAATACCATTGTCATTTATTTGTCAGACAACGGATCGTGCCCGTACGACAGCAACCGCGATTTTGAATCTCCGCCGGGAGTTGTAGAAGGTTTTCGGTCGCTCTCTGCTGCATGGGCCAATGCCGGAAACACTCCTTTTCGCTTTTTTAAACAATACGGGCATGAGGGTGGCGCCCACACGCACTTCATTTTACGCTGGCCTGGAAAAGTAAACCCCGGCGATATCACGCATCAAACCGGGCATATTATCGATATTGCACCAACGTTATTAAATGCCGCTGGTATTGATTACCCCACACAATTGGGTGAAATCCATCCGCAACCTTTACAGGGAAGTTCTTTGTTGCCCATTTTGGAAGGAAAAGAAAGACCTGAGCCCGAATTTTATATTTCCGGGTGGACGGATAAATTCAGGATGTTTCGGCAGGGCGAATGGAAAATTGTCAAACTAAACGACGAAAACTGGGAATTGTACAACCTCAACGACGACCCAACTGAAATGAATAACCTGGCTGTTTCGATGCACGAAAAAGTGCAGCAACTGGTGGATGCTTACCAGCAAAAAAGCCGCGAACTAAAACAAGCTGCAGAATAAAATTTCTTGAAGAAATGAAGAATCAATAGTCGGTGGTAAACAGTTCGGGAAATTTTCCCTGAACGCCCTTTTCGCGGTAAAAATCTTTCATCCGTTTGATGTCTTCCTTATAATCATCAGTCAGTTCAAATTTCTCCCAGATTGACATTTGTTTCCTGCCCCAGTCGAAACTGCCTAAATACACCGGTACATTTGCACTTTTTGCGATAGTATGAAAGCCAGCTTTCCAGTTGGTTACTCTTTTTCGCGTTCCTTCAGGTGTCATTGCCAGATGCATGTATTCACGCTCGTTAAACTGGTGGACAGCTTGCCGGATTACATTGGCGCCTTTCGAACGGTCAATGGGAATTCCTCCCATCTTGCGGACAAAATACCCGACTGGCCAGAAAAAAAATTCCTTTTTCACCAAAACATTGGCTTTACCACCCATAGAAGTATAGAAAATCCATGACATTACAAAGTCCCAGGCACTGGTATGCGGTACGCCAATGATAATACACTTGTTTTCGGGAACCACCGTTCCGTGGGCTTTCCAACCCAATATTTTCATTAAAAATTTGCAAAAATTCTTCATCTATTCAATCGTTTTAAATTCGAAATGGGTTGCCCCGGCATATTTTGTCAACAGGTGTTTTGCCATGTCCGTTGCTTCCTCCAGCCGGTTTGTTTCACCGTAACTGATAATTACCATCAGAAACCTTTTGGTATCCAGGGAAACCGAAGTTCGCACCGAGTCGCTGGTTGAAGTGCCAAATGCTCCTGAGCGATCTCTTAAAACCGGCATTCCTTCAATATTCAGTTCTCCCCTGCCAATTCCCTCGTAGGGTTCTCCGCTTTCGCCAATTCCAAAAACAATTTCGCCGTCAATTTTTTCTGCGTCATAACCTCCAATGGAAAATCCCGTGGAAATGGAAACAAGGTTAAGCAAATCGACCACATTGTTTACCTGGTAAAGTTCACCCCGGTTGACCACCCGCCGCAAAAGCGCCTCGGCCGAAAGCCGGTAACGCGCCGGATCTTTCCCGCAGATTTTATAGGCTTTCCGCGCCGCAAAAATGGCCGGGAGCCGACTGATGTCCTCCACCTTCAGCGAAATGGCCAGCTCTCCGATTTTCTTTTCAATTTCCTCCCAAAGCAATTCGCCAACTTCCTGCATTTCCACATTACATTCGATACAGGAAAGTTGTAAACCCGGGACCTTTTTTGCCAGGTCACCCGAAATCGAAATCTTTTGCATGTTAAATCATTTTACTTTTTATTCCAGATAACGCAGTAAAAGCGGATAAAAGTAAAAATTTTAGTTCACAGCCGAAAATTGAATTTTAAAATCATTCCTACCTTATTACGGACTTTCATATCTGATTTTAAAATTGTAAATTGTATGTGCGTTGATAAAATCCAGAACCTTAAACATCGTTTTTTTACATCCAAAAAATAACAACCACAACCTGTTTTGTTTTTTAATGATGTAAAAACGGGAAAAAGGAACATGCCGAAAATCCAAATAAAAGAGTAGGCCAACCAGTAAATCAAAACAAGTATGATTATTTCAATGCAGGGTAACTGGACGGTTAGCGTAAAATCAAAAAACGCTTCGTATCAGCAGCGGTTTGTTGTGCAGGGTGCAACATCCGGCAACGGTGCTCACGCCGGTACTCCCGGCACAACTGTTAATGTAATTGGGACACAGTGGTCAATCGCTATCCAAAGTAAACCTGCCAGCGGCTGGCAATTGTCGCAAACACAGCTTAAATTTCCGCAGCAGGCAGGAGGAAACTATGAATTTGAAATCGGTTCAAATGATGCAGGGGTTGATTCTGATTTTAACGATCTGATTCTGACCTGTTCCGCGCCTGCCAACATTAACGATTTTATCGTTTACGGAAATGTGACACTTTACAGTGGTTTGTGTATTTTTAATCCCTGCCGCAAATTTCCGTACGTGATCGAAACCTACGAGGGGCTAATCAGGGCGTTAAAAAATCCGTTGCTGTATAAATGGATTAAAAAATATTATCCTGAACGAATCCCCCCGTTTACCGACGGGCCCAACCCGCCCGATCCGGCTCCTTACTTTACACCCATTGTTTTCGATTTAAACGCAGAAGCCACACAGACTAAAACCACTCTGCAATACACACGCAAAACAACTGAGGAAAATGGTGTGGGTTCAAAAAACCTAAAATCAGCAACTTCCGAACTTGCATCATCCAATTTCAATTTAATCCGTTCGCCGGAGATAAAAACTTTAGTACAGGCTACGACCATATCGGCTGATAAAATTGAACTTGCAAGGGACATTGGCGGTCTGATTGCCCCGTGTATTACCGAAGCCGGCTCTAATCTAACCCTCACATTCGAGGAATATGATAGAACTTCGGCAGAACTTGCCGGCGGGCCATACTCGGGAACCGGCAACAGGCGTTTGCTTGGCGACACCATTACCGATATGAACGGAAACTATATTTTCAGATTTGGTTTTGATATGACGTTCCCCGGTCTGGAAGATTCATCGGATATTGCTCCCGGCGAAGATGTCAATACCGTAATGTATCCCGATGTAATTGTTAAAGTGGTTGACTACTCGCCGTTTGAGGTGAAGTACGAAAGCGCGCCGTTTTACAACATCCCCAACCTGAAACGAATTGACCTCTGTCTGCCCGAATCGAAAATCAACACTACTTCGGCCTGCTTTAACGGGAACCTGATTGGCAGCCTCGGAAATGTTTTTATCGGCGGAAATCAAAACACGACCGGTTCCACATCGGTTGCTGCCACACAACGGTACGGTTATTCCAATTATCTTGAGGCAAGCGGAAAAATCTCGGTCAGCAATTCACTTGCCGGCTTTAGCATCGAGTGCGCCGCATGGCGCGGAACCATTGATATGAAGGGTTGTATGTACGACACTTCAAAAAGTGTGGCCGACAATCATATCAAATGGTACACCATCCGCATACGTCGGACAGGAACACTGGGGTGGAATTACGTAAGTCAGAATTACAAACATCCTAAATTCTCGAAACGTAACCTTCCCAATTATATTGGCGACGATGTCGGGCCTTTTTATCCCAACGTTGGAGGAACTCTCGACGGTAGTGTCCCGTCGTATATCAACATTCAGAGGGAAATACATGCCGACGGAATCGACTGGGAGTTTTCCAACTCCGACCGTTATATGCGTTTGAACACAGCCCTTTATGATGTAGTGGCAGGGGTTCGTACACCCGGGAAGTTTTATGTTCGTGTTGATGGCTACGATGCTGCCGGAATTCTTGTTCCCGGCTCTACTGACCTGATTGCCTTATATATTCATAATAACGGACTTAATTTCCAGATGACCGAAGCGGTTATTAACGATCCGTCGGTGCTGGATTCGGGATGCGGGCTGTTCCGTCTCACCGATGCACAAATGAAAACGCCCGTATCTTTTTCATTCGAAGCCAGAGACGCTTACGGATTTGTGGACAGCTATTCATTAAAAATGAGGAGATGTCCCGGAACACCGCTTGATCTGACTGCCAACATTGAATCAGCCTTTACTTTAGCAGGCGAACATTCGTTCCCGGGTGGTGCCAGCCCGGCCAACATTCACCATGCGTGCCCCGGCTACAAAGGTACCCAGGATGATTACAGTACTCCAGGAATGGTTTATGTTGAAATACAGCCACCGGCAATTGGCGACGGATGGATTAAGCCCGAAGAATATTTTACCCGTTACACTTTTGACTTAACTGCGCGGCAGCGCGTAACCAACGGGTACAATACCGGCCTTTCCGATCTTTATCATGTATGGTCACTTATAATGATGGAACGATTAAATCCATGAGGGAAGTTAGTGTTACCGGATTTATACTTTGCACACTCGCTGTCTGGCGCGTCGCTCACCTGTTCTCTCAGGAAGACGGGCCATTTGATGCAGTCATAAAATTCAGAAAATGGTTAGGGCAGGGTTTCTTCGGGAACCTGCTCGACTGTTTTTATTGCCTCAGCCTGTGGATTGCCGTGCCTTTTGCTTTTATACTTTGTACCGAGTGGCTGCAAGGGATTGTAACATGGCTTGCTCTTTCGGGTGCTGCGTGCCTTCTCTTCAAAATAACGGATAAAAATGAACCCATTAGATAAAAAACGATGAGTTGCTGCGGAAAAAAAAGAAAAGAATGGATGAATGAATTAAAATCTTCGGCAGATGCCGGAAGTTCAACAATAAATACAACTACGGTTGTTAACGACAGGCCCAACAGGGTATTTGAATATACGGGCGACTATTCGCTGATGATTAAAGGATCCATTACCGGAAAAAACTACTTTTTCAAACACCCGGGATACCTTCTGGAGGTTGATAGTATGGATTCTCCGGCACTGATGGCCGAACGAAATCTGAGAATCGTGAAATAAATATCCGTTATTGGAGAATGAAAAAAACAGGAGCGGCCTTTCTGTGACCGCTCCTGTTTTTTCTTATTTGACTATCGGCGTAAGTACCAGGTTTCTGTACGACACTTTTCCGTGGTCGCCCTGAAGGTAAATCGGACCGGGTTTAAACACATCGGCAATCATTGCACCGCCGGTGGGCCCGTAAGCCGGTTGATTATCAATTATCTTTTTCCCGTTCAGAATTACAGTTACATGACGGTCGCAAAGCGTTATATCCATAGTTTGCCACTCTCCGCCTTTCTTTTCGGCTGCCACAACAGGCGCAACCCTGCTGTACAATCCGCCCATGTTGTGCGAATCGAGTTCTTTACCATACGAATCGACGACCTGAATTTCGTACATCCCACGCAGGTAAACCCCGCTGTTGCTGTGTTCCGGTACGTTCACCTCCAGTTTCAGGTTAAAATCCTCAAACTCCTGGTCGGTGCGGAGGTTCCCAAAGTTAACACGTTTTCCCTCCTGGTTTACCGGGTCGTTTATCAACACACCGTCAACCACTTTAAATCCGTTGGCCTGTTGCGGATTGATCAGCCTCCAGCCGGTCAGATCTTTGCCGTTAAACAATTCGATGGGCTGGCCGTATTTTACCTTCGATAAATCGGGCGCTGCCGGTACAGGCGGTAATTTCCATGCCTGGAATTTAGTTGTGGCCACACTCATCCTGTCGCGCGACGGAGAAATGGCCACTCCCTCCAGTTTGTCGCCTTTTTTTGTGAAACGGTAGGTTTGAGTAACCACCATCTTTCTTCCATTTTCATTTCCGCGCTCCATCAACTGTTCCTGTGTGCGTGTGACCACCAGGTTTTTATCGTCTTCAAAATAAATATTTGCAACCGGCAGCACGCTCCCACCCTGCCAAAGCAGTTCGGCATCGAGGTAACCATTGTTCTCGTGCACATTCAGCCATCCTACCGAGCCGCCGTCGATGGCAATGGTCCACATTCCGTAAAATTCTTTTTTAGCATTTTGCCCGTTGGAGATCAGGACTGTAAAAAGGAAAGTCGCCATAAAACAAATACTCAATCTTTTCATTTTTAATATTATTTATTGGTTCAAGTTTTTCTGAAC
>CAYWBV010000088.1:0-5516 GCA_964455785.1 uncultured Maribellus sp. | reverse complement strand
AAGCTTACCACACCAAATCGCAAGCTTCAGGCGGCATCCAGTGTTTATCTTTGCCTTCCCATTTTACGTTACAGCCAATGGGGTTGGTTACCGGCACAGAAATGGGTTTCCCCGAAGTGAGTTCTTCAAGTGCACGTTCCAAATCGTTCACCGTCATTTTTGAAACATCGCGCGGATTGTCCACCCCGCGGCCGGTGTAAACTAATTTGCGGGTCTCATTAAAAACATAAAAATGGGGAGTACGCAGCGCTCCATAAGCCTGCGCTACATCCTGCGGTTCGTCATATAAATATTTCCACGGAAATTTGTGTTTGTTCATCCGCTCCACCATATGCGGGAAGTCATCCTCCCGGTAAGTATTTTTACTATTCGAATTGATTCCAACAAACTCCACCCCCCGCGCTGCAAACCTTTCTGCCGTTTTCCGGGTCACTTCGTCGCTGCCAATCACATACGGACAATGATTGCAGGTAAAAAACAACACCAGATATTTTGCGTTTTTAAAACTCCCGAGCGAATATTTTTTCCCGTCGGTGGCGGGTAACAGAAAGTCGATCGCCTTTGAACCTATTTCCAACGTAAATGCCATAATTCAATTATTTCTGTTTATAAGTAAAGCAAAAACGCACTACGATTGTTTAATCTGAATAAAAAATCTTCTGTATTTTTAACCTCGAATAACAGGAATTGTTTCAATTTTAAAGGAAAATGGACAGAAACGAAGCATTAAAAAAAATAATAACACTAAGAAATGAGCTCGATGAGCACAACCATAACTATTACGTTTTGAACCAGCCGGTTATCAGCGATTACGAGTTCGATATGCTGTTAAAGGAACTGGAAAAACTGGAAGCTGAGTTTCCCGAATTTTCAGATCCCAATTCTCCAACCCGGCGTGTGGGCAGCGACATCAGCAAAGAATTTGAACAGGTAGAACACCGCTATTTTATGCTTTCGCTAACCAATGCCTATTCCGAAGGCGAAGTCAGGGATTTTGACAACCGCATCCGAAAAATCATTGAAACCGACTTTGAATATGTTTGCGAATTAAAATTCGACGGCTCTTCCATCAGTCTAATTTATGAAAATGGAGAACTGGCAAGGGCGGTTACCCGTGGCGACGGCGTAAAAGGCGACGATGTTACCGGCAATGTACGCACCATAAAGTCGATACCGCTTAAACTGCGCGGGAACGATTTCCCGGCCAGTTTCGAAATCAGGGGCGAAATACTGATGCCGTTTAAAGTTTTTGATGAACTAAACGCTGAACGCGAAAAAACCGGGGAACCGTTGCTGGCCAATCCCCGGAATACGGCTGCCGGCACATTGAAGTTGCAGAACTCGTCGGTTGTTGCTTCGCGGAAACTGGACGCGTACCTTTATTCTATTTTGGGTGAAAACCTACCGTTTGACGGACATTACGAAGGTCTGCAAAAAGCAAAAGAGTGGGGTTTTAAAATATCGGATGCCACACAGTTGTGTAAAAACTTAGACGAAGTTTTTGCTTTTATCCGCAAATGGGATGTAGAGCGCCACCACCTTCCGGTAGCTACCGACGGCGTGGTCATCAAGGTAAACTCGCGTAAACTTCAGGAAAATCTCGGATACACAGCCAAATCGCCACGCTGGGCTATCGCATATAAATTTAAAGCAGAAAGCGCAACCACGGTTTTAAGGTCGGTTTCGTACCAGGTGGGCCGCACCGGCGCAGTTACTCCCGTGGCCAACCTCGATCCGGTTTTGATTGCAGGCACAGTAGTAAAACGTGCGTCGCTGCACAATGCCGACATCATCAAAACACTCGGGTTACATATAAACGACACGGTTTTTGTGGAAAAGGGAGGCGAAATTATTCCGAAAATTACCGGTGTTGATGAGACCAAACGACACCCCATGTTTCAGCCTGTTTTATTTATTGACAAGTGCCCCGAATGCGGGACCCCGCTGGTACGCACCGAAGGCGAAGCTGCACACTATTGTCCGAATGACGATGGCTGCCCACCCCAAATCAAAGGGAAGATGGAACATTTTGTAAGTCGCAAAGCAATGGACATCGACGGATTAGGACAGGAAACCATCGATTTGCTGTACAGCGAAGGTTTGGCAAAAGGAATCGCCGACTTGTACAGGCTGCAAAAAGAACAACTGATTAACCTTGAAAGGATGGGCGAAAAATCGGCCGAGCGAATTCTTGCCGGGCTGGAAGCAACCAAATCAGTTCCTTTCGAAAGGGTTTTGTTTGCTTTGGGAATCCGGTTTGTGGGCGAAACTGTAGCAAAAACACTGGCAAAAAATCTGCATTCCATCGACCACATTCAGACTAAAACGAAGGAAGAACTAACCGAAATCGATGAAATCGGAGACAGGATTGCCGAAAGTATTGTCGATTATTTTTCGAAACCGGAGCACCTGGAAACGATTGAATTTTTAAAAATCAAGGGGCTGCAATTCCAAATCAGTGAAGAAAAACTAAGCGCCCGCAGCGATAAACTCAAAGGGTTAAGTATCATTATTTCCGGGACCTTCGAAAAAAATTCGCGCGACGGACTGAAAGAACTGATCGAAAAAAACGGGGGAAAAAATGTAGGCTCTGTTTCGAAAAAAACCGACTATTTGCTGGCAGGCGAAAACATCGGTCCGAGCAAACTCGAAAAAGCTACCCAGTTAGGTATCCCCATTATTTCGGAAGAAGAATTTCTAAAAATGCTGGAATAGCTTACTTTTGCACAACAAATGAACGTGCACAACCGTACTTCATTTTTGGCACATTACAAAACGAACGTATGGGATTAAAAGAAAAACTGGCCAGAAAAAAACTTTCGAAAATTGCAGCGTCCTTTAAACGGACACCGGAAATCCCATTGCTCGATAACGTTAAAAGAGTAGGAGTCATCTGGCAACCCGAACAAAAAGAAGCTTTTTTTTACCTGCAGGACTTTTTTGGTAAAAAACAGGCCATATTCCGCAGCATGTGTGTTTTTACCGACAACACGCAACCAACGTCCGATTCCAGCACAATTATTCCGAAAGACCTGGACTGGCTTGGGTTTCCGAAGCCAGGGAAAATTGATGTTTTTACCGAAATGCAGTTTGACCTTCTTTTAAATGTTGCACTTCAGCAAAACATTACCCTGGATTATATCACGCTGGTAACCGGGGCAAAGTTTAAAACCGGATGGTCACCAAAAGAAAACAATTATTTTGACCTGAATATTAAAATTGGGCAAAATCAGGACGCATTGTACCTTGCCAAACAACAAATTTTCTATCTTGGGCAACTTAATAAAAATGCGAGTTCATGAGTCAGCAATTTACAGGCGCCGGAGTAGCGCTGATTACTCCCTTCACAAAAAACGACGAAGTTGATTTTGATGCGCTGGACCGAGTCATCGAAAACCAGGTGAACGGAGGAATGGATTACTTAGTTGCGCTGGGAACCACAGCAGAAACTCCCACGCTAACATCCGAAGAAAAAAAGGAAGTGGTAAAACATGTCAAAAACAATTCGGGCCGTTTGCCGGTAGTGGTCGGTTTGGGCGGAAACGACACACGAAAGATGGTTCATGAAATTGAATCGTTCGATTTTGACGGTGTGGGCGGGATCCTGGTGGTTACTCCGTTTTACAATAAACCCTCACAGGAAGGAATGATAAAACATTATACCGCAATCGCCAAAGCAAGCCCCGTTCCTGTCATTCTGTACAACGTCCCGACCCGAACAGGGGTAAACATCGAAGCGGAAACGGTGGCAAAACTGGCCTGGGAAAACGAGAATATTGTTGCTATCAAAGAAGCGTCGGGCGTGTTGTCGCAAATCACAAAAATCGGGAAATATACACCCGACCACTTTACCGTAATTTCGGGCGACGATGTGCTGGCGCTCCCCATCATTTCCATTGGCGGAAAAGGTATCATTTCGGTTATCGCCAACGCCCTGCCCGGAAAACTCAGCAACCTGATCCACTTTGCGCTCGACGGCAGGTACAACGAGGCGCGCGAACTCCATTTCGAACTGATAGAACTTTTTAAACTGCTGTTTAAGGAAGGGAATCCCGGCGGTGTTAAAGCGTTAATGCACTTTATGGGAATTATCGAGAATGAATTGCGCAGCCCGCTTTGTCCAAACAGCGCCGAAACTTACAACGAAATAAAAGAGGCTTATCTGAAATTAAAATAAACCGTTTTAAGACCGATTTCCTCCGTTCCAACCGGCTCATTTTCCTTCGGAATTTGAAATGACCGGAGTTTGGTATTCAAAAAAATGAATTGTTTTATTGAAACAATTGCGTAAATTGAATCCGGCTTTTTACTTAGCTAAATACATTCACGGATGAACAATTTACACCATGGAAAATAAAAATATTGCCTTCGATTACATCCACGAGATTTTGTTCAGAAACATTAATGCTGATGAAAATGTGCTGACTGACAACCGCATTTCGATGGCCGACAAACAAGAACTCGCTTTTATCGCCAATGCCATAAAAAACATCGGAAAAGATGAAATGACCCGGATTTTTCAGGAAAATATTAAAAACTCGTTCGACACCATGATGAGTTTAAAAACCTCGATCCAGGATGTGATTTCCGATGCCAAAAGGGCCTATAAATATGTTTCGTGGATGTATATTGTCGCTTTTTACCTGGGTGTCGCTTTGGTTGTAATCGCTATTGTTTTCGCGGCTTTGGACAAAACAATTTTAAGTATCGCTTTCGGAACAATCGGGTTAGCCGACATTATCGGCCACTTTATATTTAAACCGCCGCTTGAGTTACAAAGCAGCCGGGCAAACCTTGCGCAACTCATGGTAATTCTTACCAACTGGTTTTCCGACGTATCCAACCTCAACTCCTATTTCTCGCAACCCGGGAAACAATTTACGCTCGACGAAATTGAAAAAATTTCGGATAAACAAAACAGTAACACCCGGAAAATGATTGAACTTATTGAAAAATATTGCGAACCGGCTTTTCAATCGTTAAAATCGGCACAAAAGGAAAACGAACCGAAAACCAATGAACTAAAAGATTCGAAATAAAAAGTTCCGAACACCACATTATTGAAAAAAAAGGAAAAAAAACTGACCAATTTTTTTCGTTTTTATTTTATGATTTCTATTTTGCGGAAAATTTAATCCATACAAAAATATTGTCATTCGGATAAAACGGAGTTTTATGAAAAAAACCGGATTTGTTGTTTTTATTGTTTTTGGTTTACTAATACTTAGTGTTACACGGCAACAGTACCTTATTACTGCTTCCGAGAATCATTCGGACCACGACACGCTTTTGACGGCGCCTGTTCCGGAACCACTCGATATCGAAGGTATTCTTCAGGAATACGACAGCCTGATCTCGGCCGAAATAAAAAATACGAAAACAGTTGGCGCCGCTGTGGCCATCACCTATAAAAATCAGATTGTTTTTCTGAAATGTTTCGGCGTAAAAAAAGCCGGAGAAAACGATTCTATCGACGAACATACCATTTTCAGGCTCGCTTCGGTTTCAAAATCGGT